>JAIESK010000114.1 GCA_019746105.1 Alphaproteobacteria bacterium | reverse complement strand
TGGTTCTGAGGGAAGTCAGACGCTATTGTCATCAGTAATTCCAGAACTCTTTTCTGAACATGAAGATGCTTCTGGTACTGATGAGACAGTAATGTCAGAAAACCCTGAATCAGTTGCCACCTATACGGATATTTCTGAGGAAGACGTAAGTACAACTAATGGTTCTAATGGGGGCGAGACAGTGCTATCAGAACTGTCTGATCTTTTGTCCACTCATGTAGTTGACCCTATGCAAGAAGTCTTTGGATTAAATTCTTCTCATGATGATATAGCACATGAGGAAGAGCAGCCAACCTCTGAACTTGTTTCTGCCCATACGGATACTCCTGAGGAAGAAGCAAGCGCGGCTAATGGTTCTAATGGGGGTGAGGCAGTACTATCAGAACTGTCTGATCTTTTGTCAGCTCATGTAATTGACCCTATGCAAGAAGTCTTTGGGTTAAATTCTTCTCATGATGATACAGCACATGAGGAAGAGCAGCCAACCTCTGAACTTGTTTCTGCTCATACGGATACTCCTGCGGAAGAAGCAAGCGCGGCTAATGGTTCCGAGTGGGGACAGGCAATATTGTCATTAGTAACCCCTCCACTTTTTAGCGGTCATACAGATACTTCTGAAGGAGAAGTAAGTGCGGGTAATGGTTCTGGGGAGAACCCGAGAATACCGTCATCTGCACTCTTTAGTGAACGTACAGATACTCATACTGGAGAAAATGATGCTTCTAGCGAGGGACAGACAATATTGTCATTAGTAACCCCTCCACTCTTTAGCGATCATGCAGATACTCTTGAAGGAGAAGTAAGAGTTGATAATGATTCTGAGGAGAACTCGAGAATACCGTCATCTGCACTCTTTAGAGAACATACAGATACTCGTACTGGAGAAAATGATGCTTCTGATGGTGAAGAGGATCTAGGACTATCTTCACTCTTTACTGATCACGCAGAGGACCTTGAGGACAAAAATCTTCAAACAACTTCTGATGGTTTGAATCTTAGTTCTGAGAGCTCTACTGATACATCACTAGATGATGTCTTGGCTTCTTTATATGGTAATGATGAGGAACCGGCTCTTTTCATGAATCATGAAGATTCCTTATTGCAACTTTCATCGATACTTTCAGGAAAAGAGCCAACCTCTTCAGCTAGCAACTCTTTCTTGCATGTGAGTGAAGATTTCGCTCCTAATTCAGATCTGTTTACGATACAGGAAGAAATTAGTAAGATAATTCTTAATACGGGTGATTTTTACCATCAAATGTCGGCAAATGACTTTGAAGATGCGCTCCTAAAACTCCAAGATTTTCAACGAAATGCTGCTAACTTAGCCATAAGGTTAAATGAAGTAGAAAATCTAGCGAATGAAGATCAAAGTCTCTTGGGTCAGATTACCCAAGTGAGGAAGCTTTTGCAAGATAAAGCTCAGCAACTTCTCGATTTGCAAGCAAGAGTAGATTATGTTTCCCAAAAGCGAGAGAGAGAGAAGTTAAACTCTGATCAAATGGGAGAAATTTCTACCGACTCTGTAAGTGCCTTGTCTACTTCACAAGATGGAAGTAATGGCTTTTCGATAGGAACAAACTATCATATGAGAGCTATGAGTCCTCAAGAGTCTTTCTATCACCTTTCATCCTTACTTTCAGGAAAAACATCGGAACCTTCATATGGGAGTCAGATACTGCAACAGGAGGAAAGCAATCCAATTTTGTTTGATATACAGGAAGAAGTTCGTGATATACATCCCAATATTGGAGAGCTTTACCATCAATTGTCGCCAGCTGAATTTGAAGATGCGCGCCTACAACTCGAAAGTTTACAAGGTAAAGCTGCTAACTTAGTCGTCATGTTAAATGAAGTAGAAGAGCAGTGGCAGGAGAATGGTAACGAAGATCTCTTGGAGCAAATTTCTTACGTAAAAAAGACTTTGCAAGATAAAGCGCAGCAACTTCTAGACTTGCAGATAAGGATGGATCATATTTCCAAACAACGAGAGGATGGGGAAAAAAGACGCTTAGAAGAGCAAAGTCTAAGCTCTGGTCAAATTGAAGGATCCATGGGGGGAACGGGAACGGATGATATGACAAATCAGCACCCTCAGATCCATTCTGACGCTCTTCCTCCTACGGAAATAACAGCAGATGAAACGGCAGGCTCAAGCATTTCTATCCCTTCTGTAAGTTCTGAGGAGAGCAGTAAGTTTGCGGAATTTTCAACCCATCTCACTGCTCTTACGAGTCTATTTGAAGTAAACTTAGATAGATTGGGGACGCTTGGAGACAGTCAAAAAGCATCAAATAAAGGTCTGTTCACTGCTAAACTAGTTAAGTTCCTTCAAAATAACCTCTATGATCAAGCGCAAACTTTAGGTCTTCAAACTTCCTTTGAAAAGTTTGAAGAAGAAAAAGTGTTAAGTTATGATGAAGCGCTTTCAGCTCTTCCTCACCTGCTTCAGTTTGCAAGCTCTATTCAAGTTGAGGCTGTAATTAATTTGAGTACTCTTACTAGCTATATAAAATTATTAAATAATTTTTTGGGTCAATTTGTTAGAAGCCTTAACGATGATCAAGCTCAATAGTTAACTCCTCGGAAGTTAAGGAACTTGGCCCGGAAAATTCCGGGCCTATTTTTTTTATTCCCATGATGATATAAAGTGAGCAGCTTTAAAAAACCTTTTATATAAGGTGTCATCAACTACGTTATTAAAGAGATCCTGAGTTCGCCCTAAAGGGCTCCTCAGGATGATGTTTCTCTAGTAAATACAAAGAGTTGTCATCCTGAGACCTTGAACGCAGCGAAAGGGGCTCAGGATCTTTAGAGGCTGAAATAACCCTGGATCAAATATGTGACAAAGGATGAATTCCACGGGGAGGATGCCCCTGGAAATTGAAAGCTAAAGAGTACAAGAAAGGAAAAAAATATGTCCATACTCATAGAATCTCTAGGCCTTGCTGCTGGAACGCTCACAACCTTTTCTTTTTTGCCCCAGGTCATAAAAATATGGCGGACACAGGATGTAAGTGCCATCTCTCTTATGATGTACGCAGCTTTTTGTTTTGGGGTTTTTCTCTGGCTCCTTTTTGGGATTGCGATTGGATCCATCTCTCTGATCTTAACAAATGGAATTACCTTTCTTTTTGCTGCCAGCATTCTTTATCTTAAAATCACTATTGAGCGGTAGAGACTGCCTAATCTTTCCGCCAGCCAGTAAGATAAATAATCTCAAAGGTCGCGGGGAGAAGACCGTTTGTACCGTATTTCTTAACATAAAGCTCTTCGGCCTTTTCAAACAAACGGCGGGAGGCCATCCCCTTGGAGCGTTCAAGTAATTTATTACTTTCCCCCATGCCTCGGAGATCTTTCATTAAATGGGTGAGGGAAGGGTAGGTGACTATAATGGTCTCCCTATCCACCACAGGCATAAAAAAAGAAGATTGAGACAAAAGTCCAGGAGCATCCGCAGGGTGTAGCATAGGGGCGATACGAGCCGCAGCTCCTCCTTTCAGCTCGAGTTCTGCTTGTAGAAGACTTTCCCGTATTTCAATAAGAGTATTGCCGCCAAAAAGGGCTCCTAAAAAAAGGCCTTCATTTTTAAGAGCAGAGTGGATTCCTTTTAAAAGGCCAGGAAGGTTATTGATCCAATGGGCTTGCAAGCAACTGATAATAAGATCAAAGGAGTTCTCGGATAAGACAAAGGATTCTTCAAAAAGTGAGGAATTTTCTTGGGTAATATTCAAAGGATAGGCGGAAAGGCCTAAGGATGTCTGAAATTTTTTACGAAAATCTTGAAGACGCATGGTCAATTCTTCTTCCACATGGGCATAAAGAAAGTTATGAGCATGAAAGGTTTTCTTAGCCCTTTGGTGATGAAGATGATATGCTTTGCTATCAAAGAGGTTCATGAGGATTAGGTAGCATAGATTGGGATGGGAATGAAGACAAATAGAATAGAAGAGTTGGTCCAGAAAGTTGTTTCTGAAGAAGAAAGTGGAGTTCGTCTTGATCGTTGTCTTCGCCTTTGGATTCCCCGTCTTCCCCAAGGCCTTATTGAAAAAGCGGCGCGTAAGGGAATTCTTAAAGTTGAAGGGAAAAAAGTTCTTCCCAAAACACGCGTTGAAGAGGGGCAAACTGTCTCGTTTCCGAAAACTTTTTTGGACCTTGATGAAGAGGCAAAACCGAAGGAAGTACAACCTCTCACTCAGGCTGAACGCAAATGGATCAAGGGGCTTATTCTTTATGAAGATGACGACCTTCTTGTCTTAAACAAGCCTGCAGGTCTTGCGGTTCAAAGCGGTACAAAGCAAAGAAAATCCTTGGATTCTATGTTGGTACGCTATTATGAAGATATCAAACCACGCCTTGTGCATCGCTTGGATAAGGATACCTCGGGGGTTCTTGTAATCGCGAAAACCTTACCCATGGCACGGTGGCTTACCCAAGCCTTTAAGGAGAGGGGGGTTCAGAAAACCTATTGGGCAGTTGTGTGTGGAGTGCCAAAACAACCCGAAGGAGTGATTGCCCTTGCCTTGTCTAAAAAAGCAGATTCTGTGGGTGAAAAGGTTCGCGTTGATGCTCGGGAAGGAGCGCATGCAACGACCCATTATCGTACTTTAGACACTCTTAGCACTAAGGTGGCCTTGTTGGAGCTGATCCCTAAAACAGGCCGCATGCACCAACTGCGGGTTCATTGTGCCGAGGGCTTAAAAACGCCGATTTTGGGTGATGGGAAATATGGGGGTATAGAGGCCTTTCCGTTGGGGCGTAAAGAATTACACCTTCATGCTCGTGCCATTACTATTCCTTTGCCAAAGGGGAAATCTAAAACCTTCGAAGCCTCGGTGCCTTCTTATTTCCAAGAAACGTGTAATGAATTAGGATTAGAAAATGTTTGATATTTATATTAAAAATAAATTTTTAACCACGCCGGAAGGTAATCCTTTTGAAGTGCCCACTTTGGCTCTTGCGCGAGCTATTGAAGAAGAATGGGAGAAAGACCCGTCGCCTCATTACGGTCAAAAGCCGCTGACTTCCCTTGCCGCTACAACCCTTGATCGGATTGCGGAAGCGCGGGAAAGCTATATTACCTATATTGTTCAATCGATTCCAAGAGACGTGATTTTATTTTGGTCGCCTGAACCTGCAACTCTTGTGAAGCTTCAAGAAAGAGAGTGGCAGCCTCTTATTCAAAAGATTAATCAGACTCTAGGTCTTAAGCTTGAAGCAACTTCCTTGCTTTCTTTGCCGGCTTTGACCCTCCCTGAAGAAGAAAAGATCCGAACTTTTCTTTATCGCTTGACCACTTTTCAGCTCTCCGGCTTTGTGCACCTTTTGACCCTTACCTCTTCCTTTTCTATTTCCTATCTACTTTTTAAGGATGAGCTAAAACCTGATGTTGCATGGGATTTGGCCCATTTACATGAGCATGAGCAACAGCGGGCATGGGGGGAAGATACGGAAGCTGTAGCCCATGAAAAGGCAGCTAAGGAGGAATTCCTTGAGACCTTGCGGTATTTGGCGTTGGTGCGGGAATAGGGATTACCCCGTCAGGTTGGTATAATCTTGCTTTTCTTTTTTCAGGATGTCCGGTGAGCCTGTCGCCGCAATTTCGCCCTTGCTTAAAAGAATTACCCGGTCCGCCTTTTTAATGGTGGAGGTGCGATGGGCAATGACAAGGGTGGTACGATTGTGTTTGAGGGCTTTGAGAGCTTTTTGAACCATCTCTTCACTCTCTGAATCCAAAGCACTTGTGGCTTCATCAAGAAGGAGAAGAGTAGGATTCTTAAGAATAGCACGGGCAATAGCAATGCGTTGTCTTTGACCTCCAGAAAGAGCAACCCCTTTTTGTCCTAAATGGGTGTAATACCCATTAGGCAGTGACTCGATAAATTCATCGGCATAAGCTGCTTTTGCAGCCTCCTGAATTTCCTCATGAGTGGCATCCAACTTTCCAAAGCGAATGTTTTCATAAAAATTAGCGCTAAATAAAACCGGGTCTTGAGGGACAAGGCCAATTTGTCCTCGAAGGGTATGAATATCGAGTTTGTTAATGGGAAGGTCGTCCAGAAGAATGGTTCCTTCGGAAGGGTCATAAAAACGCAGGAGAAGGTTAAAAATTGTTGTCTTCCCAACGCCTGAGGGACCTACAAGGGCAACCGTTTCTCCGCGTTTGGCTTCAAAGGAAATGTCCTTGAGTATTTTTCTGTCAGGACGGGAGGGATAGGTAAAAGAAACATTTTGAAATTCAATGAGCCCTTGATGGGGAGAGGGGAGAGGGAGGGGAGATGATGGCTTCTTAAGGGAAGGTTTTATGGACAAAAATTCGAAGATTCTTTCCACGGCTCCTGCAGCTCTTAAAATATCCCCATGAATTTCACTGAGGGAACCAGCTGCTCCACCGACAGCGGCTGCATAAAAGAGAAAAGCTGAGAGCTCTCCAGGGGTCATATCTCCTTGAAGAACGTGCTGTCCCCCCATCCAAAGCACGATCCCAATGCCCCCAAAAACAAGGATCATAACAAGGGCTGTGAGGCGTGCGCGGGCTTTAATGCGCTTAAGGGATGCGCGATAGGTTTGATCCACTTCCTCTGCAAAAAGGTGGCTCATATAGGCTTCTTGAGAAAAGGCAAAAACGGTGCGAATAGCGCTTAAGGTTTCTTCTAACTGAGCTGAAACCTTTGCAGTTTTCTCTTGAGCGAGGCGCGAGTAATGATGCACTTTTTTGCCATAGACAAGAATGGGGATAAGCACAAGCGGTGTAATAACCGCAATAATTCCCGTCAGAGATATACTGGTTAAAAGCAACATCCCAAGACCTCCAATGATAATAAGGATGTTGCGAACAGCGATAGGAATGGAAGTTCCCAGGATAATATGCAGAAGAGTTGTATCAGTTGTGAGACGTGATTGAATTTCACCTACAGGGGTGTGTTCATAAAAAGGGATATCCAAGTTGAGAAGATGGTAAAAAAGATCTTTACGTAGATCAACTATCGCTTTTTCACTGAGCTGAGACACCCATAAAAGACGTCCATAACTCGAAAATGACATAACACAAACGATAATAAAGAGAAGAAATAAACTGTAAGTCAGACCAAAGGAAGAGGTGCTTGAAAAACCGTAATCCACAAAGTAGCGAAGACCAGTGCCCACAGCAAGTACGGTGAGAGAGGCGATCACAACCGCAAAGAGAGACTTTGTGATAAGCCACGGATAATGCATGATGTAAGGCAAAATTTTTGACAGAACACTTAAGGTTTTACCTTCAATACGGATTTCTTTGATTTCAGCGTCAAGATAACTAGGTTCACGAAGCATGGGCATTTTTTTCATGTTGGAGGAAAGTTTCAATGGGCTCGTCCGTTCGGGTGCTAACCCAAGACGTATTTTTAAACTTAAAATGATGGGCGCCTGTAAAGGGAGATGACACCCAAAGTTGACGAGTCACCCCATGTTTGTTGATAAGGTATTGATGCTTTTCAGGAAGATTGACCATAAGACTATCTTCAAAAAGATCTACATCAGCTTCAGGCCAGAATTCTTCAAAAAAATGTGAGAGCTCTTCAAGCTTTCGATTTGCTGCGCTATCAAAGTTGTCCATGGGGTGCCTTTTGATTTTACTTATGGGAAATCACTATAAGGCGTTGTCTTCCTTAGAATCAATGGAAAAAAGAAAAATGGAGTCTTAGGTTGACCTATCTATGGAGGAACCATTATTAATGTAGAATAATTTATTCTTTAGAGAAAGCAAATGAAGGTTGTAAAAGAAAAAAATGTAAGAATTTTTTTGTTATAAAATAGAGGATACAGTTAATGTTAAGAGGTTTAGGGGTTCGATTTTTACCATTTTTGTCGTTATTTATGCTCTTTACTCATGTCACGTCAGGTGTCATTTTGGTCGTTCCTGATGAAAAAGACTGGGATGAATCCGGGCGTACTCATCTTTTTAGAATGTTGGAAGATCATTCTATTTTACTTAACCGTCTTGAACCAAAAAAGGCTCGATCTTATGTTGAAAGCAATTTAAGTGAGAAAGCGTTTATTCAACAGGAAATCTTTAAACAATTCCCAAATAAGAAGGTACAAATAGAAGATGTGCCTGCAACCCTTGTTGATATAGCTGCCTTCAATAAAAGTCTTAATTGTGGAGAAGATAGTTATGATTATGAAGAATTAGCTGATAGGAACATTTTAGAAAAAACGAAAAGAGATTTCTATTTTCATGTTTCAAAACTTGTGACCTCTGTGATTAAGAATCAAAAATCAGATGAGGGAGCCTTGCAAGCTTTGTTTGAGGATGTCACGCCTGGCTTTAAAAAAAACTATAGGTTTTTGGATATTAAAAAAGATCTAAACTCTCAAAACTCCCTTGTGAAGCAGGGATTGATGTTGGAAAGAAAAGCGCTAGAAAAAGATAGTTTTGTATGGTTTCGGGCGACTCGAGGTGTAAATATAGAAAACTATGGTTTGGGATTGGATTGTACCATTAATCAAAAATCCTTAATGAAATTTCATTCCTTAGATCAAAAAGGAGTGTTTGATAATATGTTTTCTCTCTCCTTTGGCACCTCTCTTTTAGCAGGTATTTACAGTGATTTGAGTGCATGTGCTTATATGGTTGCGAAAGGTGAGGACAAATTTGTTTATTCACTAACACTTCCAAAAAAATCCTTTCTGTCAGAAGAGTGGAAAGGGCTCTGGCATATGCCAAAGACCCATCCAGCCTTTCAAGTGTTTGGCTCAGGTGAACGTTTTCATCCTCGTTTAAATGGCTCACATTTGAGTGGTGGTTTTAATTATATTTTTAAGTATGATAACTCTATTAAATATAAAGATTTAACCCTTTTAGCCTCTCGCTTGTTGCTCGAGAACACAACCATCGTGACACCAATGTCTCCTACTAAAAAAGAGAGATTTCGAGAAGTACATCAAGGGCTTTATAATTTTTTGAGAGGTCATGAGGTTAGAAAACCCACGAAAGTGGATCATCAGTCTAGTCCGTCTCTATCGATTAAGAAACAGGCTCCTAAGCCAGTCTTAAAACCAACTGTACAACAACTCGCTGCTAAGCCAACTGTCCAGAAGCAAACTCTTAAACCGGTCGTAAAACCAGCTGTACAACAATTCGCTGCTAAGCCAACTGTCCAGAAGCAAGCTCTTAAGCAAGCCGTTAAGCCAACTGTCCAGAAGCAAACTCCTAAGCCAGTTGCAAAACCAGTTGTAAAGAAACCATTAGTTAAAGCTTCTTCCCAGAAGCAAACTGCTTCTAAGCAAGTGTCAAGACGGCCTATTATTAGAAAGCCAGTTGCACAAAAGCCGACGACCAAGTCAGCTCATAAAGTCAATGTCCCTAAACGTCGCCCTATTGCTAAAAGAGTTGCACATCCCAATAAGAAATCAACGCCTGCTCAATCAAGAAGAGTTCTATCAAAGAAACCAAACCAAGCTAAGACGCCAGTCCGTCTGAAAAAAGTAATAAAACCTCCTACAAAGAAGCTAGGATTTGTTTCTAAAAGACCTCTAAGGAAAGGTGCAAAATAGCCAGGATATACTTTTATATTTTTATCTAAGCGTTCTTTAAAATACAAAGACGTATCATCTTGGGCGTTTTATTTATTCTTTACCATAATTCGGTATAATTAATGGCTCTCATATATTTCTCCATTTTAGGGGACGATATGTCTTTAAAATCTATGACACACCAAGTTATATCGTCATCACCTTTCCTTATCAAATCCTCTATCAGGGAATCTGATTCGGAAGCTCCATAATTTTTATCACCTGGGTGCCTACCATGAACATCTACTCCCTCAGGATATTTTGAAATTGTTAATTTTTCCTCGTCCGGCAAAGTTCGGAGAACCCTCTGTTTGTTTTCCTTTACTGCTTTTATCACCTCCGCAGAGACTGGAGGAGGGGTTCTTTTAGAGTTGTCTAAATCCATATTTTTGTCTGGATCCATAGCATAGGAAGCTGATGAAAAGAAAACAGTAGAGAGTACGGTTAAAAATTTTTCTTGTTCAAAATCATCATCCTAAATTTCAATGAAAAATCAATTAATTAAAGTTATTTTGTGAAAATTGTATTATGAAAGTAAGATTTTCATGATATGTTTTTTTTATGAAAAGAGATGCTTTTATCAATGAAATTAATCAACTTTTTCGTGTGCACCCTGCGATTGCCCTTTTAGGGCCACGGCAGTGTGGAAAAACAACCTTAGCCCAGATGTATGCTGAGACTCATCAGCCCACAAAAAGATTTGATCTCGAAAATCCCGAAGATCTTGTTTTGTTAGAGAACCCAATGTTAGCTCTTTCAGAGCTTGAAGGGCTTGTTATTCTTGATGAAATTCAAAGACGCCCTGATTTATTTCCGGTTTTACGGGTTTTAATTGATCGGCATAAGGAAAATCAAAAATTCCTTATTTTAGGGAGTGCCTCTAGAGACTTGATTCGCCAATCTTCTGAAACTCTTGCTGGAAGGTTGGCCCACATCGAAGTCACGCCGTTTTCGTATTGGGAGACAGGAGAGATTAATAAACTGTGGGTAAGAGGAGGCTTTCCTCTTGCCTATCTTGCTCCGTCTGAAGTCGATACTTTTAACTGGCTAAAGTTTTACATTATAAGTTTCCTTGAGCGAGATATTCCAAGCTTAGGGATTAATGTTCCCGCAGCAACCTTAAGACGTTTTTGGATGATGCTCGCTCATTATCATGGAAATATTTTTAATGCCTCTGAAATTGGCAAATCTTTAAGCGCCTCCACAACAGCTATCCGTCACTATATCGATATTCTTGTGGGAACATTCATGATTCGCCAGTTGCAGCCCTGGGTAGAAAATATTAAAAAACGGCAGGTCAAAACACCGAAAATCTATTTTAGAGACAGCGGGGTTTTTCATTCCCTTTTAGGCATAAAAAGTCAGGAGGATCTTTTCCATCATCCCAAAATGGGAGCTTCATGGGAAGGGTTTGCCCTTGAAGAAATTATTCGTTTTCATCAAGCTGATCCTGAGGATTGCTTCTTCTGGGCGGTCCATAGTCAAGCTGAACTCGACTTGCTTATTGTAAAGGGAGGAAAAAAGATTGGGTTTGAAATTAAATATACGGATGCCCCTAAAATCACAAAGTCCATGCATGTCGCCCTTGAAACCCTTGATCTTGATTCTCTCACAGTTATCTATCCAGGGAATCAATCTTTTGCTCTTTCAGAGAAAATTAGAGTTGCCAATCTTGAGGGATATTTGAAAGGTACACTAAGCTCATAAATGATCCAAGAAAGAGTGGCTGTTCCAAGGATGACCACTCCTAAGGAGATTGGAGAATTGGGTAAAAAGGAAATACCCCAACTTAGAACAGCAGCGCCGCTAATCTGCATAAATCCATATAAGGCGCCCGCATAACCGGCGACTTCCCCAACGTGCATAAAGGCAGTGGCAAAAGTATTGGGCCATATAAAAGTTGAGCCAAAATAAAATAAAATGACAGGACCAATAATTGCCCACGCATTCATACCCAACACAATATACCCCATTAGCAAGAGTATTGCCGAAATCATCATGGTGGCCCACCCAAAACGCAAGAGAGTTGTCATTCCATAATGAGATACAAATTTACCATTCAACCACCCAGAAAGCCCATAAGCACATCCTCCTCCAAAAAATGTGATCAGGCCAAAATCAGTAGGGGTTATTCCAACTCCTTCTATTAATAAAGCTGGTCCTGCCGTAAACCATGTAAAGAACCCTCCATAACTTAAAAAGGTGCATAAACTCGTGCCTATGAATAATCGGTTGGTAAAGAGTGCGAGGTAAGTCCTTGCAATAAAAGACAGCTTTAGTTTTTCCTTATGAGGGGATTGGTTCGTTTCTCTAAAAAATAGGATAAAGGAGAAAAGGCAAATCACAGCATAAAAGCTCATAAATACAAAACTGGCGCGCCAATCAAAAAAATCTTGTAAGAAGCTTCCTAAAAGGGGCGCGGCAGGAACAAGAAACATAATAAAGACAACGAGATATGAACTGTATCTTGAAAGATCTTCCCCCTTAAATTTATCTCTAAAGATAGATCGCCACAAACAAGCACAAGCCCCTGCGCCACTTCCTTGTATAAAGCGTCCTATATTTAATATTTCGATGTCTTCAGCCCAGAGGCAAATTAAAGTGCCTCCCAACATTATCCAAAGGCCTATGAGAATCGGAATTTTTCGACCGATTCCTTCTGAAAGGGGCCCATAAATTAAGTGTGATAAAGCAACCCCTAGCATGTACAACGCCATACTCCACTCTATAAAGGCAATCCTTGTTTTGAGGCTTAAAGCAATGGCAGGAATGGAGGGAGCATAAATGTCGGCTCCGACTTGCGTCAGACAAACCACCATAAGCAAAACTAAGAAATTGATCTTATTTGAATCCATTTTTTACTCCTTTATCAATTTGTTGAAATTGACTGATTGGTCAATTAATGCATTTCATATAGGAAGCGTTGACTGACTAGTCAATATGTTTTATAAAAAAGAATGAGTTCAGAAAACACAAAAGAGAAAATTCTTCTATCGGCAAGAAAACTGTTCGTTGAGTATGGATTTGCAGGAACGTCTATGGGGCAGATTGCAAAATTGGCTCAAGTCAATCATAGCCTTATTTTTCATCATTTTGAAAACAAAGAAAAACTATGGCTAGCTGTTAAACAAAGCATTGTAAAAGAAAAAAATCAGCAGTCAAAAATGCTGCCCTCTACGGACCAACCCTTTTATGATTTCCTGTATGCTTTGGTCATAAAAAGTATCAAATTTTACCGCGACCACCCTGATATTATGCGCATGATCAGTTGGCAACGTCTTGAGCGGAGTCATGAGGAAGTTATAAGCCTAACACTTTCATCGGAAACTCAATCTTGGATTAACGCTTTCAAGCATTATCAGCAATGCGGAGAGGTGAATCCTCAACTTAAACCAGAATTTATTGTTGTATTTGTTCTCTCTATTGTTCATGTTGCTGCTTCAGATCATACGGTTTTCACTCAAACTCTGGCCAATGAAGATGCTTATATTTTATTTTGCGTTGAGCGCATCCAAAAGGCTTTGGGCTAGAGTGCAGGAGCTAAACATGAAAATGTGTAAAATTAATCATGTAGACCTCTCCCACAAGGGAAGAGGTCGTTTATCTCATCCAATCGCCAGTCCCTTTTTATCGGCAGTGACTTTTACCTGTTGACCATCCCTGATCTTGCCTTCCAAAACCATTACAGCAAGTGGATTCTGAAGTTCTTTTTGAATGACTCGCTTTAAGGGGCGGGCGCCATAAGCCGGGTCATAGCCTTGATCCCCAAGCCAGGTCAGTGCCAGATCATCCACATCAAGGGTGATCTTGCGGTCTTTCAAAAGATTTGACAGCCGCCTCAGTTGGATCTTTACAATGCTGCCCATATCCTCACGGGAGAGCCTGCGGAAGAGGAGAATCTCATCAATACGGTTCAGAAACTCTGGTCGGAAGGCCCCACGGACAATGTCCATCACTTCCTTACGGACTTTTTCAGAAGGTTCACCCGGGTGTTCAGCCAAAATGGGGCTCCCGAGGTTAGAGGTCAACACAATCAGTGTATTGCGGAAATCAACGGTGCGGCCTTGGCCATCCGTAAGGCGTCCATCATCCAAGACTTGGAGGAGCACGTTAAACACATCGGGGTGGGCCTTTTCAATTTCATCAAAGAGGATGACTTGATAGGGCCGCCGGCGTACCGACTCGGTTAAGGTCCCGCCTTCCTCATAGCCCACATAACCAGGAGGGGCGCCGATAAGGCGAGAGACGGAATGCTTCTCCATAAACTCTGACATATCAATGCGAGTCATGGCGGTGTCATCATCAAAGAGGAATTCCGCCAAAGCTTTGGTAAGCTCAGTTTTTCCCACACCCGTTGGACCGAGGAAGAGGAAGGAGCCAATGGGCCGGTTGGCGTCCTGCAAGCCTGCTCGAGCTCTTCGGACAGCTTGGCTGATGGCGGTGACGGCCTCTTCTTGGCCCACAACGCGTTTTTGCAGATTGTCTTCCATGCGCAGCAGCTTTTCCCGCTCGCCTTCCAACATTTTATCAACGGGAATGCCGGTCCAGCGAGATACAATGGCTGCAATGTCATCGGGGGTGACTTCTTCACGAATGATTTGATCCTGAGATTGGCCTTCCGCATCTTTTAATTTTTTCTCAAGATCAGGAATCACTCCATACATCAGCTCGCCGGCTTTAGAGAGATCGCCCTTGCGTTGAGCTATTTCCAGCTCATTGCGGGCTTTGTCCAAATTTTCTTTCACCTTTTGAGAACTAGTGAGTTTATCCTTTTCCGTTTGCCATGCCGCTGTGCGCACATTGGATTGAGACTCAAGGTCGGCCAGCTCTTTCTCCAGTTTCTCCAGACGATCCTTGGAAGCTTGGTCCTTTTCTTTCTTCAGGGCCTCTCGTTCGATTTTCAGCTGAATAATGCGCCGGTCCAGCTCATCAATGTCTTCGGGCTTGGAATCTACTTCCATACGCAAACGGGAAGCTGCTTCATCCACAAGGTCAATCGCCTTGTCCGGCAAAAAGCGATCTGTGATATAGCGGTTGGAAAGGGTGGCAGCGGCGACAATGGCGCCATCCGTAATGCGGATTCCATGGTGGACCTCATATTTTTCCTTAAGGCCGCGCAGAATGGAAATTGTATCCTCGACTGTGGGCTCGCTCACGAAAACCGGCTGGAAGCGACGCGCAAGGGCCGCATCCTTTTCAATGTTCTTGCGATATTCATCAAGGGTCGTTGCTCCCACACAATGGAGTTCTCCGCGCGCCAGAGCGGGTTTAAGCATGTTGGAGGCATCCATAGCCCCTTCCGCCTTTCCCGCGCCCACGAGGGTGTGTAGCTCGTCTATAAAGAGGACAATTTCCCCTTCCGCGTGAGTGATTTCGGAGAGAACGGCTTTGAGACGCTCTTCAAACTCACCTCGGTACTTAGCGCCGGCAATAAGGGCGCCCATGTCCAAGGACATGAGTTGAATATCCCGCAAGGCTTCAGGGACGTCCCCTTTGACAATGCGGTGGGCGAGGCCCTCCACAATGGCGGTTTTGCCGACCCCGGGTTCCCCAATCAGGACCGGGTTATTCTTGGTACGGCGGGAGAGAACCTGAATGGTACGGCGGATTTCCTCATCCCGGCCAATCACAGGATCCAGCTTTCCTTGGCGCGCAAGGGCGGTCATGTCGGTGGCGTATTTCTTCAGAGCATCATACTGGGACTCAGCCGAGGCTGTGTCTGCCCGGCGTCCCTTTCGCATGGTTTCAATTGAAAGCTTAAGCTTTTCCGGATCGACGCCCGCAGAGGCCAATACTTTTCCTGCTTCCGTATTTTTTGACATGGCGAGGGCCAGTAACAGGTACTCAACGGTGACAAAGGTATCGCCAGCTTTTTTGGCTTCCTTTTCCGCCAGCTCAAATACTTTTGAGAGCTCCGGAGCCAGAAAAACTTGTCCTGCGCCTTCGCCGCCCACTCGCGGCAGGCGGTTTAGTTCTTCAAGAGTCAGCTCAAGGGCTTTCTCTGAGTTCCCGCCAGCGTTGCGAATCAACGTGGCGCAGAGCCCTTCCTCATCATCGAGCAAAACCTTTAAAAGATGGATGGGGAGAATGCGTTGGTGCCCCTCGCGTTGCGCTAGGGTTTGGGCCGACTGGATAAATCCTTGGGAGCGTTCTGTGTATTGATTTAAGTTCATGGTTATCCTTTTTTCTCTAAGGGGGGTGATTGAACACCATCTACTTATTTATATAAGTATGCCCCTTCAGAGAAAAAAGGCCAAGGGTTTGAAAAAATTTAAGTTATATTCAAATAAGAAACGGAGTGATAGAATTGATTGGTTTTTGAGAAAAACTCCGGCATCTGATCACTAGGTAAAGCCCAGGGGAAGAAAATCCGGAGTATCTAAGTTTAATATAGGATAAAGAAGGCCTAATTGTCAAGAAAAAATGGATATGGAAAAATTGAATAATGTAAAACTTTCTCATTTAAACCATAGAGTATTTAGTTTCTTTGTTTTCTAAACCCAGAGTATACCCATACTTGGGTGAAAACGATACCCCGCAAATGGTATTGAATAAATATCATAGAAATATAATTTTAAGTGAAGCTATGATTCCTGTCCTTCATTATTTCGAGATTTTATTGCGTAATCGAATAGATAAGGTGATCAAAAAATATTACGGAGAGGATTGGCTCATTCATGCGCCTTTGCCTTTAATAAATTCAAGCAAAGATATCAAAAAAATTTCAGAAATTATTGATAAGTTCTCAAGAGAACAAAGGAAATTTTCTCATGATACAGTACTATCTCAGATGACCTTTGGGTTTTGGTGTGCTTTCTTTCATAAAAGGTACGATCCTCTTTTATGGCACCGTAAGAATGCTTTGAAAAGCATATTTCCCCATCTACCAAAAAAGAACAGAACGAGGGGACATATTGAGCAAAAATTATTGAAAATAAAATCAATCCGCAATCGTATTGCCCACCATGAACCTGTATGGAATCATCCTGTTTCTGTAGATGAAGTGCATCAAATTTGTTGTGAGTTGATTAAAGCAATGTCTCCAAATGCTTTAGATTTACTTTCAAAAATTGACTGTTTCTTAGAAGTGCGGCGATTCAATCAATCAGATGAGATGCAGTCTCACATGGATGCAAAAGAAAGATTCGGATAAGGATAACAAAAAGTAAGTGCCATCTCTTAACACAAGAGAAGAAATTTGAAATGTCCTGTGTGCATAATAAGTATGCCTCTTCAGAGAAAAAAGACCAAGGGTTTGAAAAAATTTACCTTACCTTCTTTTTTCTCCCTCTTCGTCATCCCTGTAAAGGTCAACCAATTCGGCAACACTTTTCAAAAAGTTGGCATCAAGTCCTTTGTAAGACTTGTTGTGTTTTCTGTGGGTGCCGGTGGTTGTTTTGCTGCTCCCGTGGGAGAAATTATAGCTAATAATTCCGTAGCCATCGGTAGTATCAAACATATCCACTTGCCCTTGAAAGTAAGGATCTTTAAACAGACTGAATAAATCATCTATCGTGATGTGAAAGCGCGAACCCTTATCCCTTAAAGTTTTTATGGTTTTTGTTGATGCGGGCGATAAAGGCGGTCTTTCCTTAACTTCCTGTTTATTCTGGAAACTCTGATGGGCTTCTCTTAGTTTTTCACGAACAAACTTTGGATTGTTGATATTCTCTTTCCATTTCGCCTGTTCCTCCTTCCATTCTTTAATTTCTTGAGGTGTGATTGTATAATCGTCTGCAGTAATAGCCTCCTCCTCATCAGAAGAGTCAGTGGAAGGCGATGACTCTTGAGGAGAATCGACACCTTCCGGGGTAGAAGAGAGGGAGTCATCTACAGGAGACTCAATAACGACGGCAGTCTGTGCCAGACTTTCCATACATTTCACAAGAGTCTCATCGTCTTTTGAGGGCTCTTGATTCTCTTGGGCTATTTTTGTTGCGACTTTAAATAAGGCTTGAGCGTAAGGATCGTTAAGCTCTTGAGCCTTCTTAATCCAGAAAAAAGCTTTTGCCAATGCATCTGGAGTTTGAATCCGGAGGTAACGATTCACTAAAGAAATCATAGCGCGGGAAGAGCCACTTTCTGCAGCTTGAAGCATATAACTACTCAATTCAACACCAGAGATTGTCATCCCTGTGTTGAGTTCTGTCCCGGGTACTTTAAAACTTTGTCCACTCCTCAATCTGTTTAGGAAAACACGAGCTCCTGTATTACCTTTTGCTGCTGCCCTTTCAATCCATTTCATCCCTCCCTCAGGATCATTAAACCTGAAATGCATCACGCCCAACTCATATTCAGTCAGTTGAAGGAGCTCTTGATCTTCTAGGCTTAAATGCTGCTCAGTCAACACGTCCACTAGATAACAATGAAGCGGTTGGTACTTCAAACCCGACTGACTTTGAACCATAGCATGGCGTAGTTCAGCGGCCCACAGGGACCATCTTGCGCCCTGCGTAGGTGTATTCAGTAGACTCAAACAATGATTATCTGCTTCAGTAGCCGCTCCATTAGCCAACTTCATAGCTTCCTCAGAGAACTCTGGATAGTTTAAAAGCAGAAAGGCCAAGTGAATTCGAGCCCTTAAGGCCATTTCAGGAGGAATGGCGTTATTTGGGTCGGTCAATCTCCGAAACAACTCGATTGCTTCCTTAGAATGCTTCACAACGGAATAAGTCGTGTGACCAGACCTTATGGAAGGAGGGAGGGCCTTCATGACTTGTCTATTTGTGGCCGAATGGTCATAACCATCTCGATACATCTCGGCCAAGGAGAATGAAGCATAGACATGACCTTGGTCGGCTGCGTCCTTAAACCATCTTGCCGCGCTGTCCGGCTGATTTTCCTTTTTACTCTTCAAACCCAACTCATATTGAACATCGGCATCTCCATATTTAGCAGCCCTTTGAAAGTATTCTATTGCTTTCTCAAAATTACCGAGCTTTTTATATATCAAACCCAACTCACATTCAGCCTTGGGATGACCTAATGTAGCTGCTCTCTTAAGCCATTTTACCGCTTCAGTAGGATTATTCGATAGATATGATAAACCCGTCTCATAGAACTCATCTTTTTTATGAGCAATTCTACTCTTCAATTCCGAGGCTTTCGATGCCAAGGCTCCCTCAGGATCTTCCTGGCCCTTTAGACATTTTAGAAGCTTAACGCTCAATTCCAAGGCTTCTCCAGGATATTGCTCAGCCTCTGGGCAGTCTAAAAGCATAAAGGCCAATTGCATTTGAGCCATGGAGGCCAATAAAGCTGGAGGGGGGTTATTTGGGTCAGCTTTGGCATGAAGCCAGTAGTCGGCTACTGTCCGATACAACTCGATTGCTTTCTTAGAATCCTGCTTAACAATGTGACCGTCTCGATACATCTCGGCCAAGAAAGCCTTAGCACGGATATCAGTTGACTTTTGAAGCCATTTCACCGCCTCCTCAGGATTATTGATCTTGTAATGTGTTAAACCCAACTCATATTGAGCGGTTGGATCATTTAGGGTGGTTGCCCTCCGCGTCAAATTTGCCGATTCCTCGAATTTAATCGGTTGATACATACCACCCAATTCATGTTGATCGGCAGCATAACGTAATTCAGCTGCCCATAGAGTCCATTTTGCCGCTTCCTCAGGATACAACGAAGCCAGCTCATCTGTTCTCTTAGCCATTTTACGAGCCAAATCCAAGGCTTCCCCAGTATATTTCTCGGCACTTGGGCAGTCTAAAAGCAGAAAGGCCAGTTCATTTTGAATGGCGGCAAGCGCAGCTGGAGGAATGGAGTTATTTTGGCAGGAGGCTAACGTCCGATATAACTCGATTGCTTTCTTAGAATCCTGCTCAACACTGTCTCGATACATCTCGGCCAAGTGGACTAGAGCATAGACATAATTTTGATCGGCTGCCTTTTGAAGCCATTGCACCCCTTCCTCAGGAACCCCAACGCTTATATGCAGGCAACCCAAATCATATTGAGCTTTGGGATCATTTTGTTCAGCTGCCCTTTTAAGCCATTTCAAAACTCTCATCGTTGCTTGCATAGAATTTGCTCCCATAGGATCATTGATCCTACGATTGATCTTATTACGGATCGAATTCACCACATTTTCAGCGTCATCCATCCTGGCTGCTCCCTCCCAGAGTTTTGCGAATGCCTCAAGCTCCGCAGTATCCTTCTGAAGCCCTTGCTTATATATCCAATAATAGTTATGTTGAGCACCAGCATCTCCAAGTTTGGCTGCCCTTTGAGTCCATTTTGCCGCTTCCTTAGGGTTATTTTTTTGATACATAAAACCCAACTCACGTTGAGAGCGAGCATAACCTTGCCGAGCTGCCATCAGATAGTACTCTTCTGCTTTTTCAGGACTCTGCTCAACGCCATAACCCATTTGATGCATGAGACCCATGGTATCTTGAGCAATAGGGTTCTTGTCTTTTTCTGCGGATCTCTGGATAGCCTGAACGACTTTTGGGAATTTTTTTTGATATTCACCTTCAAAGTTATGAAACAATACCCAAGCATATCCCACTTTGTTAAGGATTTTCAATCTAAGGTCTGGCCACTCTAAGAAATTCTTAAGGTCGATTCTAGGATCTATAATAGATTCTAAAAAAATATTCTCGGTTGGATCTAAATATCGAGTCGTAGAGGCTTCGAAATATCTAAGTATCATTTCATCGCGAGCTTCATCGTCACCAACAAGCGCGTCGAATCTAAGGGCTTTATTGCCATGAGTGGTCATAGGATACTTACGTTTCATCGCGGAAAGATAATATCCTTTTTCGTTAGCAGGTTTATACCGCTTGATGCCTTTTTCAGCAGCAGTAAGGCCTGTGGACCGTGGCTCATCCGGTTCCATAGCTCTCACAGGAGTTAAAGAAAGAGTGCATCCCAAGATAAGAGCTGAACTAGAAAGAAGAAATGATTTAGATGTAAATATCATAGTAACTCGCGATAAAGTTAAAAATACTATTCATATTAATCTAAGTAAGAATTGCAAGAGATAATGTCAAGGTATTTAGTTTAAGGTTTGCTTGAGAAAAAGCCCCTCTTGTGGGAGGGGGTGCCCCAAAGGGGCAAGCTATTTGTAATTAGAAGAGCCAATTGAAAAATTCCAGTGTTTGTCATCCCCGCGAAGGCGGGGATCCAGTAAGCCTTTGAAATAAAAGAACATTTCCCTATGTTTGCCAAAATAGTGCCAACGTTAGAATTTTGTTTTTTATCCATAAAAACAACCTCTTAACTCAGCATTTCCCTGGATCCCCGCCTTCGCGGGGATAATGGTATGGACCTGCCTTCGGAGGTCATATTAAATGACCTATGTACGGCATCTAGGTGCCATGTA
>JAIESK010000036.1 GCA_019746105.1 Alphaproteobacteria bacterium | reverse complement strand
GTTTACATGGCACCTAGATGCCGTACATAGGTCATTTAATATGACCTCCGAAGGCAGGTCCATACCATTATCCCCGCCTCCGCGAGGACGGGAATGACAATTAGAGAGTGTTTAAACACGGTATCTTCAAGTCCAATGAGTATAAAGCTGACTAAGGTTCTTCCTTAAAAAAGCCAGCTCAGATTTGAAGCTAATAAGTATTTGTTTTTAGTTTGGTTTCCAAACAAACGTTGGGCAACCGGCAGGCCAATACCAAATTGAATGGTTACTTGTTCTGAAGAAATCCAGAGGGAAGGCGTGACGACAACGAGATTCCCTCCCGAATTTGGATCGGTGTGTCCTTTAAAGCGTGTTTTTTCTGTGTACAGACCATTTGTTTCAATTAACCAAGCAAAAATCCATTCAGAATCGATGGTGTAAAAATTTCGGCCAAATCCCACCTGGTAAAGGTATTCATTGCCAACCTTTTGTCCCTTATGAGATGTCGTCAGGAGGACTCCTGGTGAAGTAAAGAAAAACCAGTTCACGTAGGTTCGATTAAACGTGCTCCCTAAGAAAAAACTTGAAGAGCCATTCCCTGTAGGAGGTTGCTTTGTCGCAGAGCCTGTTGGAAAAGCGACATTTGCAACAAGAGTGGCTCTATCGCCGAACTGAGAGGTATCCTGGTTATAAAAAGCGTATTCTAATTGTAAAAACATATCAGAAAGCCCAGAGGAGTGGCTTTTGTTCTGTTTATAGTTTACAGCAACGGGGATGCTCAAGAGAGCACAAAAATCATCTGTAATCCCATATACGCCATATGGAACGGCATCAATAAAATGCATTTGAGAACCACCCAAGACATCTGAAAATAAAAATATTTTTGTTTTACCCTCGTCAAGAATATTTTGCCCAAAACTTATTAAAGGTCCCGGCTGTTGAGAAGAAGAGAGCACATAATTACCAATTTTCGGGGGTGAATCACTCTTATCTTCTTCTGGAGGACATTTGGATGTAGCATAGCTTCGCAATGGTTCAAAAAGAATACAAAGGAAAAGTAAGAAAGAGATTATTCTTAACATCAATTTGTTTTTCCAACTCTTTTTGTTACAATTCTTTGTTGAATTGAGCTCAACGCTTTTTTAATGTGCAAAGATACGTTGTTGGAATTCTGAGAGCAAGGTGTAAAATTTAGATAACCTATGACAGGCCCAAAGCTGTTTTAAGTTTATCTTTTGCGCTCTTAAATTTCTTTTTTCTTGCTTGGTCATACCACTCTAGAGCTTTCATTCTATTGTCTATTGTGCGTCCTCCTTCAACACGCCCTTCCCAATGCATCTCTCCAAGATAAAATAGCGCTTCTACAAAATCGTTTTCAGCAGCTTTGTTAAATAAATTAAAGGCTGTCGAATCATTTTTGGGTGATTTTCCTCCCGCGATTCGCCCTTCCCAATACATTTTTCCTAAAGAGAATTGAGCTTCTCTTAGCTCGTGGGAGGCTGCCTTGCTCAACAAATCAACTGCTGTAGCATCGTGCTCTTCTTTTGATTTTCCATCCTGAACTCGGTCATGCATATACATCCATCCAAGAGCAAATTGCATCGTTGGAAGTTGCCAGTATTGCCTCCCAGGTCGTGGAGTAGCATGTTCTTGGAGAGCTTCTTGAAGCCATCGGATAGCTTTCTTATCATTTTCAAGTGGTGTCTCTCCAACTCCTTGGGGATACATGTGAACAAACCAGATGTAAAATAACGGATCAATCTCATTAAGAAACCATTTTCTCGTCATTTCAGTTTCAACTTTTTGCTCACATAAACGCATAAGAGCAACTTTGAATTTTGCTTCAGTCTCTCCTTCTTCTGTAGCTAACTGATACCATCTCCAAGCTTCATCCATCCTTTCTGAAGGTGATATTTCTGACGGGATTTCTTGATTTTCATAATATAAATCTCCAAGAGGAAGATAGGCTTTCTTAAAGTCTCTCTCTGCAGCTATTGTAAGCAACCTAAAAGCTTCCTGAGCTCTTTCTTCTCGCGATAGTTGACCAGTGTATTGAATCTTTGGGTTTTTATAGATCATTGCAAGATTATATTGAGCACCAAGATGTCCTTTATCTGCAGCTTTCTTCAACCATAGGACGGCTTTGCTCATGTTTTTTCTAGCGTACATCCATCCAAGATAAGCTTGCGCTTTTGTATGATCTTGCTTTGCGGAAGATTTAAATAATCTAAAGGCTTCCTCTTCACTCTTTTCCTTCACAAAAGCAGGTCCAGAAATTCCTCCCTTTAGGTAATCTTCTGCTAGGCGAAATTGTGCTTTTCTATGACCTTTCTCTGCAGCTGATCTAAAGAGTTCAAAAGCTTCTTCTCTCCATCCTTTAATTCTTGGGGTGCCTGCTTCAGAGTTTGCTTTGGTAAGATAGTATCTGCCAAGATTATATTGTGCGCCTGCGTTATCTTTTGCTTGCTTATA
Source organism: Alphaproteobacteria bacterium (assembly GCA_019746105.1). Taxonomy (GTDB): domain Bacteria; phylum Pseudomonadota; class Alphaproteobacteria; order UBA9655; family UBA9655; genus UBA9655. The sequence goes on along the minus strand of JAIESK010000036.1, from coordinate 17,834 downwards.
CCAGAGGAGAGCGTTCATTTCGTTTTCTCCTTTTATTTCTTCTGAAATTATTTGGTGATTCTCATAAATTTGCCCAAGGATGTATTGTGCAGCTTGCATTCCCTCACTTGCTTTCGCTTTAATGACTTGGAGAGCGTCCTCGTTTCCATGTAATAACTGAAGGATAGTTTCAGTTGATAAACCAATGGCATCTTGCTTGCTCAAAGTAAGGTATTTGTATCTAACGTGCCTTAACGTGGGCTTACTTGAATCAGAAGTTTTTTTGCTTAAGTGAAAGTTGAAATAAAGATAATTTAAAGATGGCAGATTTTCCAGAATTTGACCGAGAAGGGTTACTGTTGGGATAAAATCAATTTTTAAATGTTGAATTGAGCTCGATAAAATACTGATGCATTCATCTTCCGATCTAACTGTGAAATCTAGTCTATCGTCACCTGGATTAGAAGAGTGTGTTGGGAAAGAGCTTGATGGAGAAGAAGATGCAGGGGGAGATAAGTCTTTTTTGAATCGGATAGAATCGAGTGTGCCCCAAGGAGAGAGTAATGAAATTTCATCCCTACTTTTCCAATATTGAGGAAAGGAGGATTCAAGTCGAGGGGGATGACGATGCCCCCAAGAGGTAGGACTTAGAATGGTAGAGCGAGGGCTTGGAAGAGAACTGCAAGACCAAGAATTGGGACGAGGGCTCAAAGATAGAGAGGAAGAACCAGAGGGGTATGGGAGAGAAATAGCACGAGGATTAGTTGTGTGGTGAGCAGAATGTTGTTTACTCAGAAGGAGTGGAGGAACAGTAGGTCTTGTTGTAATGATGGGGCTTATTTGATTATCTTCCCCATTCATAGACATAGCTGATGAGTTGGATAAAAAATACAACAGAAATATAGAAAACTTCAAAGTAAAACTCCATTTTTAAATTAACATTATTATTAAATTTTTAGTTGATTAAAATTAAAATCCGGTTAATTTTTGCTTTTTATCTAAACAAACCTAGATATAAAATCTTTTTCACGAAAAATTAAGAATATGGAGAGATACTTATGAAAGAAAAGGTATCTCTCTGGGCTGCGGTAGAGAGTAGAGTGATTCATATAAAGGATAATACAATGAATTTTATAATCAATTTCTAGAGGGGAAAGATGAGATATATCTACCTTTTTCTCTTGTCATTCAGTCTAATCACTGCAAACTGTTTTGCAAAAGAATATGGTGAAGTTATCTGTGGGGCTTACCCAATTAGCATCTATGATTTTGATTTTACACATAATAATTTCAAAACAACATTTTATTTCTGGGCCCTTTCCAAAACAGGGTATGATGCTGGAAAGAGTATGGAAATTGCCAACTCTACAGAATACAAAGTAAATTTTAGTGATATGGATAAGGTTTCCGGTTTTGATCGAAGTACTGTGCGATACACAGCAACGATTATGACAGATTGGGACTTAACTTATTTTCCTTTTGATCGTCAAGTTTTGGTAGTTAATATGGAAGATAGCCTTTATGCAGAAGATCAAATAAAATTCATAGCTGATGAAAAAAATAGTAGTTTAGCCCGTTATTTTTTGAGTGATGAATGGGAATTAAAGAAATTTGAGGTGAAAACCGATACACATCTCTATGATACCAATTTTGGAGATTCCTCTGTTAAGAATAGCAAATTTTCTAGATTAAAACTTATTTTTTATATAAAGAGATATGGAGAAAGTTTATATCTAGGTTTGTTTATAGGCTTCTTTATTGCTTTCTTTCTTTGTTTGACAGCTTATATGTCTCCTATTACTTCAATGGACTTTAGAGGCGATTTAATATTGGGAGCGATATTTGCAACAATTGGTAATAAATATATTATTGAACAATCTATACCTCCAAACACCTATGTTTTACTTTTTGATGCTTTTCAGGTAATCACATTTATCGTCATAATTTATACATTATTTGTAATTATTTTCTGCTATAAATTTTATAATTCTGGAAAAAAAGAAAAGGCCATATTCATAAATAAAATTTCTGCCGCGGGTAGTTCTGTATTTTATATAATCAGCGCTTTTGTATTTACTTACATAGCTGTGGTTAGTTAGAGTTGTGTATTTTAGCCAGTTTGAAGGTTAAGAGCGTAAAGATCATAAACTTCTGGGGATAATGTTGGCGCGAACACGCCGGATTTTAAAAGCGCCAGCTCCCTGATCTTCCTTGTAATTCAAAGAAAATGTGCCACTTTTAGAAGCTTTTTCTAAAAGATCTTGAATGGCAGGTTTTAGAACGGGCTGATTTCCTCGGCTGTGATTTCCTCTCCCTGTGATCACAAGTGCTGATTTTCTTTTAAATTGAGCTAAGGCCAATACTTTTATGAGCTCCATGACGCATTCAATGCTTTCTTCTGGAGATAATCCATGCAAATCTACACGCAAATGGTTTTTACCAGTGGCTATTTCTCTTTGTAGAAATTCAGGAATAATTTTATAATATTCTAGGATGCGCGTCCTGTTTCTTATAAATTCCTCAGGGTTAAACTGGGGGGTCATAGGAACGAAGTTAGAAGCACTAGCTAAGATATGAAATTCTTTTGAATTACCAAACCAATTAGCGACAAAATCGTATAATACAAAGGCAGCGCTTGCAGCTTTTACCCCCTTGTCCCTGACTAAATGCCATTCATTATAGGCGATGGGGAAGGCTCTTGCCTTCTGTTTTTCACTGCGACCAAAAAAACCTCTTAAATACATGTTTGCCATTGAGGTACGAATTTCTCCTTTGTCATAAGATCTTGCAACAAATTTTCTTAGTGCTGTGCGTGAGCTTTCGTCTAAATAGTTGGGGTCCAAGTAGTTTGTAAGAGCGATTAATTTACCATTAGGATGATCAATGAATTGTTTAACGCTCCAGTGAGTGTGCTCTTTCATATCCTTTCCAGCACCGTAATCTACACTTGTTAGAAAAATGTACTCATCGGGCTGTCCTCCAAGTGCGGCTAGATGGGCAAATTTCTTAGCAATATTCCAAGCACGAACACTTGCCTCCGTATCATTAAAATGAAGACCTCTATAAAAAAGAGAAAGATGTATTGCTGCCGTTGTATTCCCAACTTTTGCTTGAGAAAAACATTTATCAAAATAATTCATATATGCGGTAAGGTCAGTTTCAATGCCGCCGGTTTCGCTCTGTAGTCGACATGTGGCGCGAATAAAATTATTTTCATGAGCGAATCTTGAGGGGAACTCTTCTGGCTCTTCCATTGAGTATAAAGGATTTATTGAAGATAATGAAAGGATAGATAGAAACAAAATTATTTTATTTTTCAGCATACTAGCGCCTATTTATAATTCATTCAGTGCAGAATATAGAAAACAATAGGATGACAATATTTATTTCATGCTGTAAGTGAATTGTCAATGCTTATGGGAAGAAAACCCACTGATCGCCCTTGCGAAAGATGGCAGGTTCAATTATTTTTCATTTCAAATTCAGAAGTGGTACATTTCTTGAGGAAGATTAACTTGAATAAGATGAAAAACCTTCTCGTGATAGTTGCTTTAGGACTCGTAGTGATGGCTGTCTTTGTCCAACCTTCTCGCTCCAATGAACTTGCTGAAAACAAAGATGTGGCCGAAGATAAGGTAGTCATTACGGAAGATAATCTTACAGTTAAAGCTCCTACTGCATATGACCCGAATAAGTTTGAAGAGGTGGGGATAAGTTGGCCTAAAGTGAGTGGTTTAAAAGATTCTCAAGCCCTGAAAAAATTAGAAAATACACTCAGTCTTAAGAGTATATTTGGAAATATATTTGATCACGAAGAATCTCTAGATGACCTTCGCAAATTAATTTCTGAAGGAAATTCAGGTATTGTGTCTATTGGATTTGACGTTAACTATAATCAACATAGCCTTCTTGATATAAACTTTTGGATGGAGACCATGGGAGCTTATCCAAATACGGTAGTTGTCCATAGAATTATTAATTTGAAAACAGGTGAACCCCTAAAAACTGCAAAAGTTTTCAATGAATCTATGCTCAATAAACTGCTTGCTAAAGTCATTAAATTGAAAGAAGCAGAGGAAAAAGAGACGATTAAAGATTTAGAGCCTGAAGTAGATAAAGAAGACATATTGGATCGTCTTCAACGTACAAAATATGATTTGAAAGATCTTAAAAACTTTGAAGTGAGTAACAAGGGAGTCACGTTCCTTTATGATTATGAGTTTCCTCATGTTATTCGAGCATTACAACCTAATGGAAGGTATTTTATAAGCTTTGAAGAATTAGAATCATTTATTAATCCTAATGGTCCTCTGGAAATATTTTTAAAAAAGCCTTCCTCTCCTCTCGATTAGCGAAAAAATTGTTTATCCTTCTTGCGTAATGAAGGTGACTCGATTATTTTCATTTTAAATTTAGAAGGGGCACATTTCTTGCGTAAGGTGAAGTTACATGTTTGGAGCGTTTTGGGAGGATGTTTCCTCTTGGCGGCGTGTTCAAGTGTCCCTGAAACACCTGAAATATGTCCCATAGGTCAAACCTGTGCTCCTAAAAAAGCCACGAGTCGCCCTTATCAAATTAAAGGCGTCTGGTACTATCCCCAACCTCATTATGAATATGATGAGGTGGGGATCGCCTCCTATTATGGAGGAGGGGATGTTTTCCACGGCCGTCCCACTGCCACTGGGGAACGTTTTGATAAGAATGAGGTATCAGCTGCCCATAAAACCCTTCCTCTTCCGTGCATTGCAGAAGTGACGAACCTTGAAAATGGTCGTCAGATTCAACTTAAAGTGAATGATCGTGGCCCTTTTGTAGAAGGGCGCATTGTTGACGTTTCAAGGCGAACAGCACAGCTGTTGGGTTTTGAAAACAAGGGAACAGCCAAGGTACGAGTGCGCACCCTTGTGCCTGAAAGCTTGGCTTTAAATGGCATTGAAAAGCCACAAATTATGTTAGCTGAAAAAAAACCGCCCCCTGCTTTTTTAGAGTCACCCCTGCCTCCTATGAATGCAACTTTGACGCCGCGCTTGCCTGAACACCTTTTTGAAGATGTCGAAGAGGCACCTATTTTAATGAAAGTCTCTAATAAGGCCGTTAGTGGCGCTAAGCCAAGCGAAAATGCCCGCGGTCTTTTCATTGATATTGGTGCCTATGGACAGGAAGAAGAAGCGAATGCTCTTTTGAAGACGTTGGGAGATTTAACAAAATCAAATGCGCAATCTATTCACACCTATGGCCTTAAACCTTATGCAATTAGGGTTGGACCTTTTTCAAGTATGGCAGAGGCTAATCAGATACTTGATCAAGTGCTCAATGCAGGGCATGGTATGGCTAGAATTATTATTCATTAAAGAGGACAAACGACAATGTGGAAATATCTTATCATCTCATTTTTTTCCCTGACGGGGGCAGCATTTGCTATTGAAACTCAGGCGCTCCAAGTTTTTATGAAAGATTTCAATACAGGAGAAATCTTGTTTGAAAAGAATGCAGATCAGCAGATGGTCCCTTCTTCTATGTCGAAAATTATGACGGCTCACCTTGTTTTTGAGCGGCTTAAAAGTGGCGATATTAAACTAGCCGACAAACTGCATGTGAGCAAAGAAGCTTGGCAAAAAGGGGGGTCTCGCATGTTTGTCCAAGTGGATACTCAAGTGCCTGTAGAAGACCTTTTGCAGGGAGTTATTGTTCAGTCTGGAAATGATGCATGTATTGTTTTGGCCGAAGGGCTTGCGGGTACTGAAGCCGCTTTTGCCGAAGAAATGACTCGCAAGGCTCACGAGATGGGAGCTAAAAATTCTACCTTCCTCAATGCGACGGGTTGGCCCGATGAGGGGCATCTGACAACGGCAAAGGATTTGGCCATTATTGCAGAACATACCATTCGGGATTTTCCAACAGAATATGCCAAATATTATGGTATGAAAGAGTATACCTATAACAATATTACCCAAGGAAACCGAAATACCCTTCTTTATAAGAACATGGGAGCCGACGGTATGAAAACCGGTCATACAGATGCGGGCGGCTACGGCATTGTGGCCACGGCCAAGCAAGGCGATCGTCGTATTCTTTTGGTTGTGAATGGGCTGCCTAAATCGAAGGACAGAGATCAAGAAGCAACAGCCCTTTTAAACTGGGGCTTTAATTTCTTTAAAAACCATAAGGTCTATGGCAAGGGGGATGTAGTTGAAGTCGCTGATGTTTGGAGTGGAGCGGATAAGAAAGTCTCCCTCGTTGCAAATCAAGATATTATTTTTACTATCCCTCGTAGTAAACAAAAGGAAGTGCAAGTTAAAATTGCCTATGAGTCTCCTATTTCAGCACCTCTGAAGGCAGGAGATCAGGTGGGTACTATAGAAGTGACGGTTCCAGACAAAGGGGTCAAAACCTTCCCGTTAGTTGTGGCTCAAGATGTTCCACAAGCTGGATTCTTTCAAAGAATTAGCAACTCAATCTATTACCTTCTCTGGGGAAAGCATAGCTCATGAAGTTTTATAAAGCACCTTTTATCACCTTTGAAGGAGGTGAGGGGTCAGGAAAAACGACTCAAATAGGTATCTTATATGATCGCCTTTTGCAAAATGGTATTGATATAGTGCAATACCGTGAACCGGGGGGCACAAAAGGGGCTGAGGAAATTCGAGAGCTTCTTATGGAAGGAGAGTGGGAACGTTGGAATTCAACCACAGAAGCTCTTTTAATGAGCGCGGCTCGTGCGGATCTCATTCAAAAGAAAATTATTCCGCAACTAGAAGGCAACACCTGGGTTTTGTGTGATCGCTTTGTAGACTCAACCTTAGCTTATCAGGGTTATGGTCATGAATTAGGGGCTAAGTGTATCAAGGAGCTCAACCATTTTACCGTTGGGAATTTAGAGCCGGATTTGACTTTTATCTTGCAAATTAATGCGGAAATAGGTCTCCAAAGAGCAGGGTTGCGTAAGGCGGGCATCAATCGTTTTGAGCGTTCTGATGTTCACTTTCATCAGCGGGTTCAAAAGGGATATGAGGAAATCTTAAAAGAAAATCCAAAGCGTTGTTTTGGAATTAATGCTCTCTTAGATATTGATGTGATTTCCCAAATAATTTTTGATGAAGTGGTAAAGCGTTTTAACCTCAAATTCTGACTTTTCCCCACGCCACTGTGGAATAGTCGTGACTTTTCTGCAGTAGCGTGGTGAATAGTCGGCCTTTAACCCTAAAAATTTCTCTCAACCCTTTTTTTATAATAGCTCTTAGAGATATAATGTTGTAACTCTCTAAGAGAATAGAATCGTAGTCTCAGTAAGCCGAAAGGATTCATGGTTTACCAACATAAAAATGGATGTCACCTTAAGGGGTCGCAAAGTGGCGAACTTATGATCAATAGTTATTTAAGGAAGATTCTGAGTCCCTTTCGCTACGCTCAAGGTCTCAGGATGACAGATTTCTTTATTAAGCTACAAACACATGTCATCCTGAGGAGGCACAAAGTGGCGAGCTCAGGATCTCTCTTTCTTTATTTTTTACACGTTGGGGTGAAGTAACATGCTTACGCCCCGCGAAAATTTACATCTTTTTGGCCATCTTGAAGCGAGAGAACATTTCTTAAACGCGGTACATTCTCAGCGTTTTCCTCATAGCTGGATTCTTTCTGGTCCCTTTGGAGTGGGAAAGGCAACATTTGCCTATCATATGGCCCGTTATATCTTATCAAACCGCGAGGACCGCAATACTACCTTTACCCAAGATGATCCTCTTTACTGCCGCATTCGGGCGCAAAGCCATGGGGATTTATGGACAGTGGGAGGAGATGAGGGCGGAGAAATCGGCATTGAACCCATCCGCCAGCTGACCTCATTTTTGAGCCAAACGACCTTTGAAGGAGGGTGGCGCGTTGTTATTATTGATGGAGTTGAAAAGCTCAATCGAAATGCGGCTAATGCCCTTTTGAAAAGTTTGGAGGAACCGCCCTCCAAAACTGTTTTTTTCCTCGTTACCGCGAGTCTTAGCGCACTTTTTCCCACCATTCGCTCGCGATGTCAAATTCTGCCTCTTCTTCCTCTGGAAGAGGAATACGTGAAAAATGTGCTTCAATCACAAAAATTTGACGTGCCCTCTTTTTTTCATGTGGCTCAAGGAAGTCCAGGGCGTTTGATACGCTTAATGGAAGGGAAGGGGGAGCAAATATTCCAAACTCTTACAATGATATTAGAGGGGGCTCCTGCCGCAACCTTTATCCAAACCCATGGGGGAGATGAGGCTTCTTTTGATATTATTGAGGATCTCTTGAGAAACCATCTGCATGCTCATTTGCTGAAAAAGGTGGAGGGACGTCCTTCCTTCTTTGACTCTCTGTCTTTGGAAGAGGCTTTAGAGCTTCACAATAAAATCACTCATTTGTTTGATCAGTGTCGGCGAGCTCAACTTGATAAGAAAGTAACCTTGAATTGCATTTTAACCCATTTAAAGATAGCATAATAATATGACAACACGTTACATCACCTCGCCTATTTATTACCTTAATGCAGAGCCTCATTTAGGCCATGTTTATACAACTGTCGCGGCTGATGTTTTGGCGCGTTATTGGCGCCTTGCAGGAGCAAAAGTTAAATTCCTGACCGGGACTGATGAGCATGGGCAAAAGGTCGCTCAAGCAGCGGCAGCAGCTGGTGAAAGCCCTAAAGAATATACAGATAAACTTTCTAAGAGATTTTTTGAGATGTGCCGAAAGATTAATGCCTCGGAAGATGTGTTTATCCGCACCACAGAAACTCGCCATCATGAGGCTGCCAAAGCTTTATGGAAACAGCTGGAAGAGGCGGGGCAAATCTACAAAAGTTCCTATAAAGGATGGTATGCGGTTCGTGATGAGGCCTACTATGAAGAGTCGGAAATTGTTGATGGCAAGGCTCCCACAGGGGCGCCTGTAGAATGGATGGAAGAATCCTCTTATTTCTTCAAACTTTCTGCTTGGGAGCGTCCTCTTCTTGATTATTACGAGGCCAATCCCCGTGCGATTGCTCCCATAGGCCGTCGTAATGAGGTCTTAAGCTTTATCAAGGGTGGCCTCAGGGATTTGTCCATTTCCCGCACAAAGTTTTCCTGGGGCGTTGCGGTGCCATCTGATCCAGAACATGTCATGTATGTATGGATTGATGCTCTGACAAACTATATTACAGCTCTTGGTTATCCTAATGTTGAGGGAGAGGAGTTTCAAACTTTTTGGCCAGAATCCATTCATTTGCTTGGAAAAGATATCTTGCGCTTCCATGCGGTCTATTGGCCCGCCTTTTTGATGGCAGCGGGCCTCACTCCACCCCATCGAATTTTCGCCCATGGTTGGTGGACCCATGACGGAGAGAAGATGTCAAAATCCTTAGGCAACGTTGTCAATCCTTTTGAGCTGATAGATACCTTTGGTCTTGATCCTGTGCGCTATTTTCTTATGCGGGAGATTTCCTTTGGGCAGGATGGAGATTATTCAGATGCGGCTATGACTCAACGTCTCAACAGCGATTTAGCTAATGACCTCGGGAATCTGGTACAACGGGTTTTGTCCTTTATTTATAAAAATGTAAGCGCCAAAATTCCCGGGGTAGGTGAGCTTTTAGGAGTAGATCGCGAGATGTTGGCAAAAGCTACAAGTCTCTATGAAGTGCTGCGAGAGGACATGGAAAACCAAGCTCTTCAAAGCTATTGTCAGCACATTTGGGAAGTTATTGGGGAAGCCAATCGTTATGTAGATGCTCAAAAACCCTGGTCGCTGAAGAAATCGGAAGACCCTAAAGACGTTGCCCGCATGGGGACGGTACTTTATGTGCTGGTTGAGGTTATTCGTCATGTGGCCATTTATGTGCAACCACTGATGCCCGACTCCGCCTCAAAAATCTTGGATCAATTAGGTCAAACAGAACGTACCTTCGACGCCTTGCATATGCCCCTTAAATCAGGGACGCCTTTAATAGAGCCCCAGGGATTATTTCCCCGGCGGGGGTAAGGATGCTTTTTAGTTTTCCTTTAAAACCTTATAATGTGTTGCTTTTCCTTGGCCAAGGCGCTCAAGTCTTTTTAAATCAACCAGTTTATGGATGCTGTACTCTACAGTACGTTCAGGAAAGCCAAGAGCAGCAACAGCATTCTTGCGACTAAAGGCATTGCCTCTTTCATTAGCCCAAATCCACAAAGCCAATTGTTTTTCGGAAAGTAAGGATTCAATCGAATCCCCTTGAATAATGCGAAGGGCTTGGATGCTTTGGCGATGAAGCACGTCTAAAAAAAAGAGAAGCCAAGGTGAGATATCCTCTTTTTCTGTTTTCCACGTGCTTTGTGTTTTATTAAGGGCAAGGTAATATTCAATCTTGTTGGCTTCAATAAGGCGCTCATGGGAAATGAGCTTGGTGAAGAAATAATCACTCTGGAGTAGCATTAAGTTGGTAAGCAATCGACTTGCTCTCCCATTTCCATCTTGAAAGGGGTGAATCGCTAAGTATTCGAAAATGAAATTGGCTATTAATATCAAAGGATGTTTAGTTTTTTCTTTAACAGCCCAGCCATACCAATCAACAAGCTCTTGCACCTCTTTCTTGACTAGGTGAGGTGGAGTGGGGTTAAAAATCACAGCGACGATATTGCCCTCGGCATCTTTAGCTTCAACGCGGTTGGGGCCAAATTTATAATTTCCCTTATGACGCACATCTTTATCACTGTAGATAAGCATATCTTGGTGGAGCTTCAAAATTGAAGATTCTTTAATAGGAATATCTTTATAGTGACTAAAAATAAACTCTAAGCAGTTGAGGTAACCTGCAATTTCTTGCTCATCTCGTGTTTTAAATTTTTTCACCCGTAAATTCTTGTATAGATTTTCGACTTCAACATCAGTGAGGCGGTTTCCCTCAATGCGGTTTGAGGAGCCTGTTGAAGTAACAATAACAGAATGGGTTAAACGTTCTAAGGTTTGAGGGTGCACTCTTTCAGAGATGTGCCAGCTGTGCTTTACGCTATCTATTTCTGATAAAAGAGAATAAACTTTCTCAATAATAGAAGGGTTTAATTCTAACCTCTTATGGAGCCGAAAGTCTTGCCAAGTCATCGAGCTTCCTCACATGATGTCTATGTGAGATTATGTGAGATTATGTGAGTAAGGTCAAGGTTATAAAAAACTTGATATCCTTGTAAATATTATTAATATAATATTTTTATATAAATGTATGGTGTAAGTGATGAGTATTTTCAGGAAAATAAAATTAGCCCTATTTTCGTCTGGCTTTATATTAGCCTCTTATAATGCTTCTGCAATGATTGAAGTTGAAGAGAGAGAAAAAAAGATACTGCCTAAAGGATTGCCGGTAGAAGAGCCTCTGCCTGCGGATTCTATTGAAACTGCATTATCCCAGCGTGTAGTTGATGAACTTTCTGCGCGCTTAGCTCGCCTAGCTATTTTAAAGAGTTCTGAAGGAGATAATGCAATGCCATCTTCGTCAGTACCAAATACAGATACTTTAAATAATTCTGAAGAAGGGGTGGTCGCGTCTTCTTCTTCATTTCCAACCCTAGAAATAAGCCCTATTCATAAGAAAGCACTTAATGATATTGCGGGACGCTTAGCTCCAATTGGTTCTGCTCTAAAGACTTTTTTAGCAAGTCCCCCAACAAGTCCTCAAACAAGAAGAAAATCTGTAAACTCCTTCACAAGTCCTCGAGAAAGGAGGAAATCTTCAAAAGTTAGAGGAAGAAAAGATACCCTTGAAATTTCAAGTCCATCTTCCAACAATATGACAATTACATCTGTTGAGGATTACCAAGAAGAGCTTCCAAATTGCCTTCGTGAATTTTCCGAAAAACTTCAAGCAGTGAACTATAAGGGCTTGCCAAGAGATAGACAGAAAGAATTTTATGAACTCCTCTGTTCTTTCGGGGATGTAGAAAAGATATATCAAGATCATATTAATTCCAAGTATCGTTCTACCCTTGAATATCTTCAAATTGATCTCCGCAATATTATTGAAGTGGAAACTACACGTCGTTTCCATGTAATAAGGCAGGCTACTGCCGATTTCATAAAGGAAGAGGCAGCAAAAGCAGCAGCAACTCGCAAGGCAGCAGAAGAAGCAGCTCATCAAGTAGGAGGAGAGCCTCCTTCAGGTGCAGAAGAATTTCCATTATCCAGAGGATCTTCTTTATCTTCTATCCCTAGTTCACCCCCTCTTTCACCGCGGGGTAACAGAAGTTTTCCATCTTCTCCTCCTCCAGCGCTTCCGGGACTTTCTAAGAATGGATCTTCCTCATCTGTTCCTTTATTATTACTTCTACAAAAAGAAGGACCATCATCTCCTAGGCCACTTCCAGTGCCTCCACCTGAGAAAAATCCTTCATCTTCTATTTCTGTATCCCCACCTTCCTCATCCACTCCGCCGCATCCTCCTCACCGTTCGCGTTCTATTTCAACTCCAGTAAAGAAGATGAAACCTGCTGCTGCCTTTCCACCCACTTCCCCTCCTCCTAACAAAAGGTGGGCGCATTATTCTAAAAGTCCTGTAGATCTGTCGGGTCAGTACGATGAATCTGATCAATCCGATTAATTTTTCAGCAGAATATTAAGGCCCCGTGGTTAAACCATGGGGCGCCATGTTTTTTTAGTTAGATAAAGCTATTTACTACTTCCGTCCTAAAAGAAGATCCCGCGCTTGTTCAAGGCGATCGAGCTCCGTGGAATCCTTGGGTTTCGCACTTTCAAAAGCCTTTAAAATTTCCTCTGGCGTGGCTTTCAACTTGACCTTTAAAAGAGCAGCCGCTTCTTTTTTCGTGAGAGGATGGGGAAGGGAAGGGGGCGGTGCTTTTTTCTTGAGCCATTGATGGACATCCCGCCTCAAGAGAAGCACAAGAAGGATAGCAATAATAGCCACTTGAAGAAGGCGTCCCACAAGGGTTAGGTAAAAGCCTGCAAAAAGCAAAACCCCTACAAGGGTCCACTTAAGAGTTGCAACAACAAGTTTTGTTTCTGCGCGCTCAAGGTTCTGCAAAATGAGAATTAGGATAACCAGCCCAAGGAGAATAAGAAAAAGTTCGGCCATAATTTGTCCTTAGGCCGCTAATTTTTCCACACCTGGAAGTTGAATCAATTGAATCAAATTGCGCAGTTCTTGCTTTGCGGATACATGAGAGAGGGTCACTTGCATATTACAATCTTCCATGTCCAAAACCGTCAAACCAGTTAGGAAAAGCTCGCGAAAGATTACCCGCTCTCCAAAGCCTGGAATATAATTAAAACCGATACGTTTCGCTAGAACCTGGATGACATCCTCCATTTGAGCTTTATTCTTTGCATTTAAACTGCTGAGGCGATTACGAAGGACAAACCATTCAATGGAGCCTTGGTCACGAATTGCACGTCGTTTCTTTTGCTCCCACACCATTTCCGCATAGGTGCTGGGACGCAAGATATCTAAAGTTTCTCCTTTAAGGCGCACAAGCATGTCCAGATCAATAAAGCTGTCATTTAAAGGGGTGATCAAAGTATCCGCCATGGCATGGGCTGCGCGAGACAGAGAGGAGTCGCTCCCAGGTGTATCAATCAAAATAAATGTATTTGAAGAAAGCTTTTCAATAGCGGCCTCCAAATTAGCTTGGTCTTCTTTGATAGCTTCTTCTTTGATAGAATTTGTGCTGAGAAGAAGGGGGATGTGAGTGGATTGGGGAAGAGGTTTTTCCATCTTGTCGGAAGTCACTTTCCGATTTTCAACATAACGGGTTAAGGTTCCCTGTCGCGCATCCACATCGATGCTGCCCACGGGATACCCCATTCGGGTCAAGCTTGTGATTAGGTGCATGCTAACCGTTGATTTTCCTGTGCCACCTTTTTCGTTTCCAAGAACTATAATGTGAGGCTTCGTCATAATACTTTCACCGTGTTGCCGTTTATAATTGCCAACATGGTACAGTGCTTTAAGAATATTGACTAGAGGTTAATCGTAAAGTCTATTTCATGAAAACCTGAAATTTTTTAAAGAACGGTTTGCGTTTCCTATTTTTTTTGTTATAGAAAACAGATAAAAGTGAATTGTTGTGAGTCTAAAATAATGTCACAAAGTAATTATAAAGTTAAAATTTTCAATAAGCTTTTGATAACATGTTCCTTTTTATCATTGTTAGTAGGAGAGGTGAACGCTGCCGCCGGTTTTTCTGATGTTTTTGAAGATGATGCTGACGTGCAAAAGGCTCTTAGTGGCAATGTTAGAGATGTATTAAAAGAAAAGGCTGTAAAAAAGAGAAGTTCTTATAAACTTTCTGATAAAGGGGATTTAAGGACAAATCATGGTCAAGTATTTCGTGAATTTTTTATGAAAGCAGATGGCAATTGTTCTTTATACGCTATGGGAACAAATCACGCAGAAGCAAAAGCCCTTTTTCTTGCAAATGCTCAAAATCAGATTGTTCGTGATTTGGCTCACCAGGAGATTGTAGATGAATTTCATAATTTGCCTCCTGAAATGCAAGCCAAACAAAATTACATTGAGTTAAAAAATTCTTTGACAACTATTCAAGACCTTCTTTCTGCTGCGACTGAGATTGGTCCTAGAGCTAATCTTATACGCCAAGAAGATCAAGTGCGGCAACAGATTGGAGACTATGCAAAGTTAGAAGAAACTTATAGAGATTATGTCAATCATGTGCTTGTCGATGGGCATCATATGCGTTTCAGACAGGATGTGGGTGGTAATCGAGGCACCTATTTTATTGATGCTCTTGCCCATCTTCTCAACAAAGACTTAATGATTTGGTCGCAAGTCGATAGTAATGGCGTGATTATTGAAGAACACCCAGGGCGTATTAGGAATGATACCCATCTTATTCTCTCTCATTATTATTGGGATTGGGGCCATGTTTCTAGTGGTACGCTCAATATCATTCATCGAGGCGATCACTTTAACCGCCTTGTTTTACCATTTGATGACTCAGCTTTAAGTACAGCAGCTCAAGATGAAGAGCAAGCCGTAAGTGTAAATGCACTTGCGGTCTTGAGTTATGGACTTCAAAAAAATAATAAATTGATTGAATATCATCTCAATGAAAGAATTGTGAATGGCAATCAATTTTCTGAAGTGGATAAAAGAGAGGCGCGCGCTAAAATCGCAGACCTAGAAAAGCAAAGAGGCTCAGGAAAAAAACCATTAAGAACAAAACGGATCTCTCCGAAAGAGCTCAAAGCCTATAGTATAGCTTTTGTTAAAGGAGCTAAACTCGTTAAGGAAGATCTTCGAAAAGATGCAGAAATAAATATTGAGCAAGCTAAGGCGAGAATTAATCTAAGATATCCTGCTAATTTGAGAGCTAGCAATGCCGGGGCTCGCCAACTTTTTAATAAGGCCATGCAAGATGTAGAAAAACTTGCTCCTAAGAAAGCGGCAGCTATTGCTGAGATTCAAAGAATCGATCGTCAGATTAGTCTTTTGGAGAAAGTTTCGAATTCAATCAATGAAACTGTTTCTGAAGATAATATTTTTGCGGCATTAAGCGCGACTATTTTTAGTATAGGGCACGAAAATGAAGCCCTTGAGGAGCTGATAACAAGAGAGAGAACAACAGAACCTAATGAAGAAGTTGCTCAGTTTGAGAAGCAAGTCAAAGAAAATCTTGCTACGAAAAAGATATTTGAAAAGCTTTATAGCGTCTATGAGAAAGAGAATAGGGAGAATGTTCGAAAACGCCTTCAATTTAACCTCAATCAATCAAAAAAACGGCTTGAAACGTGGTTAGGTAAAAACCAAATTTTAGATACTTCTATGTGGCCAGGGTGGAACAGTTCTTCAATTTCATTAGCGGATGATTTTAGAGTAGCGAAATCTGTTCTTGATAGCGTTGCTCAACAAAGAAGGCAACAAAATGCACTCTATTTGAATCCTGACTACATTATACATGATCCTTACCTGCTGACTCATAATAAGGATGTTGATGGTCTTCAGCAAATTAATGATAGTGAGTGGAGAGAGTTTAAGCAGGATGTAGAGAAGGAAGTCAGTAATTATTTGCGAACAAATAAAGGGATAGATGCAGCAACAAGGCAAGACACACAAGAGTCTTTGCATATGTTTGAGCGTGTTCTAAGTAAAGTAGATATAGGTCCAATGGACCAGCAGGGAACTCGTAAGCATACTTTGCGAAAGCGTATCAAGAGGATATTGGATACTTTGATATCTCAAGCGGATGAGGGTGATCAAGCTCGTCTTTCAGCCTATGCAAGATTTGCCCGTTTGATGACGCAAAATGATGGTCGTTGTATTGATGGTGTGGAAACAGCTGTTGATGACATTGAACAAGTGCTTATTTACTCGGGTGATGGTGGGAACTTTACTGAACATAAATTTGCTGAACACACTATCAGTAAAATTCTGACAAGTGATAAACACAACTTTATTCAGCAACACCAGGCTTATGGCGAGGATAATGAAGCTAGAACAGCTATCCCCCTTCTGTTATTGCAGCGTATGCGTTATTCTTTAAGCTTAAGAGGAGAACCAACGAATATAGCTTATCCATCCATCGGGAGACCGGATGCTCCTGATCTTCAGCCTGTTAAGGTTATGGAAAGGTATTTACAAGGGGGGCAACATTTATCCTTGCAGGGTCGAAGAACTATATTTGAAGCTAGAACTCCAGAAAGATTAGTTTCTCTTCTTTATAACGCCTATGAACAAGGGCTTAATAAAATTACGAATCAAGGGCCAACGTTTTCTAATCAAGAGCTAGTTGATTTTGCCCTTTCCGACGTTAAGATGAAACCTTTGTTTCAGGAATTTTGTGAAGCTTTTGATGATGGTAAGATGCGTACATCTAATTACTTTGAGGTCAGAAAAAATCCTAGTACTGGCAAAATAGATCTTATTGGTTATAAACGAGCTTTCTTTGAGTATATGCTAAAACGCTTGGGGTATATTATTGATCCTCGTGATCCTTCTATTAATATTTTACCGTCCCAAAAACCTATTCTAATACCAGTAAAAGTTGCTCCTCCGAAGCCAGTTGTAACTCCTCCGAAGGTTGTAACTCCTGCGAAGCCAGTTGTTGTAACTCCTCCGAAAGTTGTAACTCCTGCGAAGCCAGTTGTTGTAACTCCTGCGAAACCAGCAGTAAGGAGAGCTTCAAGAAATACTGTACCTGCGAGAAAACCTGCTGCTGTATCAGTAGCAAGGGCAGCTTTAAAGAAGGGTGCACCTGCAAGGAAACCTGCAGCTGTATCGAAAGCAAGGACAGTTTCAAATGCTGCACCGGCGAAGAAACCAGCAGCTGTACAAGCGGCAAAGATAACTTCAAGTGCTGTGTCTGCAGGAAAACCTTTAGCTGTATCAACAGCAGCAAAGAAAACTGCACCCACCAAGAAGCCTACAGCTGTATCGAGAGTAAGGAAAGCTTCAAGAAATGCTGTGCCTGAGAGAAAACCTGCAGCTGCATCGAGAGCAAGAATAGCTTCAAGGGCTGCTCCTGCGAAGAAACCAGCAACTGCACAAGGGGCAAAGATAACTTCAAGGAAAGCTGTACCTGCAAGGAAACCTGTGAAGAGATCGCTCTCAGCAAAAGTTGCACCTGTGAAGAGAGGTGCGTCAGCAAAAGTAGCTCCTCCAAGAAAAGCTCCTCCTCAAAGATCTAGATTTGTAAAGGGAAAAGCTAAAGTTAAATCTGTAGGAAGCCGGATATCTCAAAGAAGAGCTTCCGTTAGAGTTCCTGTAAAAAGGAAGTAACTGCTTGTTATAAAAACAGTCTCAAGATTTAAGCGCGAGACCTTTTTTGGTGGCCTTAAAAAGTCGCCCGTTAAAAAGTTCTGGACACGAGGAAAATCCTAGAGGAATCGAGTAGATTTTGATAAAATAATTGCAA
>JAIESK010000098.1 GCA_019746105.1 Alphaproteobacteria bacterium | reverse complement strand
TGGCAGCGAATGGGCTTACCAACAAAACCGTGTTGCGATCACAGTTTTGGACTAATTATAGCTTAGTCGTAACTTTGAAAAACACCACCCTAAGGGGTGGTGTTTTTTTATGTTCATAAAGGGAAGAGAATAAATTACGCTAAAAAGAGTGGCGCTAACTAAAATTCATCACTATTCTCATCATCTGAAGAAGAGTTAGAAGGAAATGTAGCATATCTTGGATTAGGATTAGGCTTTACCATTGAGGGAGAAAAATGATAGAGCGTTAACTTTTCCATATCTTCCTCACTATTGTAATAAATAGTTTCTTTAAAATCTTTTTCAAATATTTCTAGATTACGTCTATCGTCATCAACAAAAATAATATGTTTAAAGTTATTCCCCGGGAAACACCATTCAGCACCAAAAGCTTTTTTACGAAAATAGGGACTAGGAAAATCTTCATGTTCCCTTAAAGCCGTTATTCTTCCAATTTTGTGTCCCTCCAAGAATTTATTTTTACCAAGAGTGACAATTTCTAAGTTCCTTCTTTCGATGTTCTCAGCTTCAAAATAAGGAGCTACCTGAAGTCGAAGAAGATCTTTTTGTACTTCATAAGGATTATGCCATGCTGTCGAAATAACCTGAGACACTCCTCCAGCATTTAAGTAGTCAAGAACAGTAAAAACATCTGGATTCAAAGTTGACTCAACGCTTTTCTTTGGAGTCCCTTGAGCCGTAATGACTCCATGGCAATCCCACACCACAACAATATCTTCAGACTTTGCACCCTGTTCTTGAAGAGAATTAACCTTATCTTTTATAGACATTAGAGAAATTATTGTCTCTGGATTAGCAAAAACAAAGGAAGGGAAACTCCCCAACAAAATTACATAAAAAAATAATCGGAAATAAAACATAAATCACCTCAATAAAAAAACTCTCTCCTTTCTATCAATTATTTATCGCTAAGTCCAGAAAAGAGTGCGTTAAAGGCTTCTCAGACCCTCATAAAATCAGCAGCAGAAAGAAGTGTATAAATTCTTTTATGAGGATTTATTCTGTTATTTCAGGATCATAATGTATATTAAATAAAAGCGTATAGAGAATAGGAACAACGAATAATGTCAAGATTGTAGCAAAAGCTAATCCGAACATGATTAATACTGCCATACTTGCAAAGAAGGGGTCAAATAATAAGGGAGCAACACCCATTATAGTGGTTAAGGCAGCCATACTTACAGGTCGGGCACGACTAATAGATGAGTCAACAACGGCTTTAAACCGCTCTTTCCCTTCTGATATCTCAATGTCAATTTCATCAATTAAAACAATACCATTCTTGATTAACATCCCTGTCAAACTTAGAAAACCAAGCAGTGCCATGAAATCAAATGGCATTCTGGCTAGAAGTAGTCCGATTGTTACACCAATTATGGATAAAGGAACCGTTAACCATATAATTAAAGATTGCCTCACTTTGCCAAAGATTAAGATAACAACTAAAATCATCAGGAGAAAACTGATCGGCAATTTGGCAGCTAATGCCATTTGTGCATCAGATTGACTCTCAAATTCACCTCCCCAGGCTAATTCATAGCCTCCTGGCAACTGAAGATGCCCAATTTGAGAGCGTAATCGGTCAAACACCCTTCCAGTTGGTTCATGAACAGGATCTGCAGAAGGTGTAATTGTTCGTTTCCGATCCCTGCGATGAATGCGACTATCTTCCCAGGTCGTCTGAAAATCTTTAACAACCTGTTGAATTGGGACATTTGTTTTGCTTATAGGACTCCATATAAAAAGATTATACATAGAGTTAATATTATTTCTCTCCCATGCGGGCAACCGCATGACTATAGGAATCATCTCGTCCATTTCTCTATACAAACCAACTGATAAGCCACTAAAAGTCATTTGAAGGGCTTCGCTGAGTTTACTACGCGTAATTCCTGTCGCCCTTGCCAAAGGTTCAGAGTAAATAGGTCGTGATACTATCACTTTCTGACGCCAATTGTCCCGGATACTCTCTGTTCCAAAGTCTTTGTACATTAGGTTTTTAATTTGAGAGGATATTTGCCTTAGGATATCGGAATTTGAACCACTCACGCGCACTTCAATTTTACCATCTTTGCTTGGCCCCAACATAATATATTTATATTTAGGATTAGAGTTTGGAAAATGAGTTGAGATATATTCTCTAATACTCTTTTCAGCATCCGGAAAAAACGTAAAGTCCTTTGTTTCAATGGCCAACTGGGCATAACTTGAATTTGGAGCTTCAGGTGTATAAACTAACATAAATCGTGTAGCTCCCTCACCAATAAAAGAAGTGACCTGCTTAACTCCCTTAACTTTAAGAATCTGCTTTTCTATGATTTCAACGTCTTTCACTGTTTGTGTAATATCAGTTCCTTCTTCCCTCCAATAATCTACATAAAAAATGGGAGTTGTAGAGTTTGGGAAAAAACCAGGTGGAATAAAATGAAACAAAGAAATAGACAAGATGAGCAAAAAACCTAAGCCAAACAAGGCCTGAATACGGTGTTTAAGGGTGAACACAATTGATTTACGAAATTGTTTATAAAACGTACCCGTATAAGGATCAAAATTAGTATTCTTCTTTTTTTGTGGTTTAAAAAACAAATCTGCCAACATGGGCGTTACAGTAACAGCGATAAACCAGCTTAAAAGCAATGAGATTAAAATAACTTGGAAAAGAGAAATCACATATTCACCAGTCTTATCCTGGGATAGCCCAATCCCTGAAAAAGCAAGTATACCAACAGTTGTAGCGCCAAAGAGTGGCCACATGACTTGTTTTACTACTTTTTCAGCCGCATCTATGATGCTCATTCCCCTTTGAGAACCCACTAATATCCCATCAACGATAACCAGGGCATTATCAACCAACATACCTAAGGCAATGATTAAGGCCCCTAAAGATATTCTTTGAAGATTTATATTGAAGAGGTACATAATAGTAATTGTTCCTAAAACAATCAGCAAAAGAGTGATTCCTATTAAAATCCCACTTCGCATTCCCATAAAAATCAGTAAAATCCCAACAACAATCACCAGGGCTTCAACTAGATTAATAACAAACCCTTGTATAGACTTATCAACCCAATGCGGCTGATAATAAATGGGGGTAATTTTAATGCCCGCTGGAATTTTATCTTTCATAGAAACGAGCTTTTCGGTTACAGCCACTCCAAGCTTTACAATGTTACCGCCTGCCACCATAGAGACACCTATGGTAAGTGCTGGCTCTCCATTAAAACGAATGAAATGCTGAGGAAACTCTTCATAGCCACGTTCTATAGTTCCTACATCTTTCAAATAAACAAATGAATTGCCTATTGTTCCTGGTATAAGAAGGTCAGCAATGGCCTCAACAGAGTTGAGTTCTCCAGAAGGTTGAATGCGGATATTGTTTTTTCCAATTGTTGCAACACCAGACGGTGTCACTTGATTTTGAGTTTTCAGTAAATTTGAAATAGTATCAGTTGATATATTAAATTGAGCAAGCTTTGATTGAGAAAGCTCAATGAATATTTGTTCGTCGATAGTCCCTTTAATTAGAACTTTTGCCACTCCTGGCACTAATAGAAGTTCTTTTTTTAAGTTCTTAGCAACTTCTTTAAGTTCAGCAAAAGAAAATCCCGCACCTGTCAGGGCAAGATAAATACCATAAACATCCCCATAATCATCATTTACAATACTAGGGCCCGCGCCTGGAGGAAGACGACTTTGAATATCATTTACTTTTCTACGTAATTCATCCCATACTTGAGGTAGGGAATATTTATCATATTTATCTTTGATTGTAACTGTAATGTCAGATATGCCCGCTGTTGAAACCGAGGTCACATATTTGACTTGGCTCAACTGTTGAGCTGCCGTTTCAATACGTTCTGTAACTTCTTGTTCAACCTCGAGCGGACTAGCTCCAGGGTACTTTGTAATAATTTTAGCATCCTTAATTGTGAATTCAGGATCTTCATATCGACCAATATGTTCAAATGAAAACAAACCAGAAGTCACCAAAACAACAATAATTAACCAACCAAGAAGCCGGTTCTCAATACACAGGCGCCCTAAGTCCATGGTTAATCTCCAGATTTTTTTAGAGGTTTTACTTTCATATCTGCCTTAACAAATTCAGCCCCTGCAGCAACAATATCTTGACCTGGAGAAAGTCCTTCCGTTACCATCACCCCTTCACCGACCAGTCGGCTTATTTGTACTTCTTGTTTCTTCAATCTATGTGTTGAGGGAAGAATGAGCCAAACATAACTAATCCCCTTTTCATCACTGAAAACAGAAGAAATTGGAATGATATATATTTTTTCTTTTGTATCTTTAGGAAATTGAAACTTAGTATGAATAATGGCTGTCATACCTGGAAATACATTTAAGTCTTTAGGATTAGCAAGTGTAAAAGTTACACTGTAGGACTGCGTTTCAGGGTTCGCTTGCGTAGAAATCTCCTTAACTTTCGCTTCATAACGAAGACTTGAGACTGTCTCAAATTCAGCTTTAAAAATTCCATTTTTCAGCTGGTCACTTCTGATGAGTAAACTTTCAGGAATCTGCACCTTAACATCGATGATTTTTCGATTTTGCAATCTTAAAATCGGCTTCTTGGCTTGAATATTTTGAAAATTTTCAACGTACTTTTTAGCGACTTCTCCAGAAAAAGGCACCACGAGTTGGGTATCTTTTAAGTGCTGTTGAGCCAGCAGAAGTTTTGCTTGAGCAACATCATCAACTGCTTTATTGGCATCATATTGTTGTTGAGAGGCAAACTGTTTCTCCAACAGTTTTTTCGTGCGTTCAAGGTCAACTCGAGCAAATGCAGCCCGGGATTCAGCTTCTGCAACGGCAATTTCATAGTCTATTGGGTCAAGCTTTGCAATAACTTGTCCTTGCTCTACCTGATCCCCTTCTTTAACTGAAAATTCAATGAGCTGTCCTGAAACAAGGAAAGAGAGATCCGCTTTCTCAGAAGCTTCAACTATACCTGGGAAACTGCGTTCAATTACATCTTCTGGGTTTTCTATGTGAAAAACTTTTACAAGTTGTATGACATCATTTTTCTGGTTGGAAGTCTCACTACAACCCATCAAAAGCAATGCCACCATCAAGAAGAACACGCTTGGACGTCTCTTCTTCATCAAATTCTCCCTAGACTTTTTTATTATTTTGTACTCTCATAGTAGCTTAAAGAACCATCTGGATAAAGAACAAGATGAGCATCTCTAAAACTCCTCTCAAAAGGTTTACACTGCCACGCTTTACTTTTTTTGGCTTACTCTTATTCCTTATCTTTTTTTTCATTTTAGCCCCCTTCTTTAGTAAAGGTGCCCACGCAAGATTTGTCCTTGACCTATCACTTATGAGTATACTGATCTTCTCAGTCTACATATGCTCAAGCAACAGGAAATACCTTACTGTTGCTATAATTCTTGCGGCTCCTGCCATTGTTAGACTGTTCTTCCCTAGTGCCGAAGTAAATGAGATCACACTCATGTTCAATGCTGCCTTTCTTGCCTTTGTTATTGGAGTCCTTCTCCACCTTTTATTCACTACAACCTACGTTACAAAGGATGTAATTTATGCAGCACTTTCAGTCTACTTTTTGGTTGGTATATTATATGGAATAACATTTATGCTGTTGGAGTCTGCTTTTCCTGGATCTTTTGCTTTGCAACAACTTCTTGGAGATTCTATCTCCTATACAACATTTGGACAGGACCTAATTTATTTTAGCTTTGTTACTTTAACAACCTCTGGCTACGGAGATATTGTCCCCCTGTCCCAACCAGCCAAGTTTTTGTCTGTATTAGAGGCTATATCGGGACAAATTTATCTAACGGTCATGATCGCTCGTCTAATTGGAATGCACATTTCGCAGTTAAATGATCCCCAGCGCAAACAGCCTTAAGAAATACCTAAGTCTGCAGCATATTTAGCACTACGAGACGCCATACGATTATGAACCATAAAGGTCATCAGCTTTTGAAGGAGACCTCGGGGGTTGACACCAATAGCCTTGCAGAAAAGAGCCATTCCTTGATCAACATGTTTTTTCCCATAAAGACTATAGACAGCCTGGCTATAAACTTTTGTATAATGCTGACGCGTATAAGGAGTTGTCCCTTTATTTGCGACGTAATAAGCAAAGGGAAGCTCATCATCCTGGTTTTCATTAAGGCGATTGAAGGTGACCCAAAATCGCTTAAAAAAGCTTAGCTTTTCTTGAGCCTGATACCGTTGGAGATGGGTGTAAAACAGTTTGTAGTGACGCAACTCATCAGCAGCAATTTTGCTGCAGATTTGCTTTAAAAGAGGCTCTTCCGTCCCGTCTTTAATAACCGTATAAAAAGTACTCGTGCCAATTTCAATCATACACCGAGTTAAAAGTTCGGACGCGCGAGAACCTCTAATAGATTCCTCCGCTTCAACGTTAATAGGAAAGCCTGTTACATAAGCGTTAAAACGCTCCTCAAAATCAAAGGAAGGATCAGCAAATCTGATCCACTCCGCCAAGACTTTTCCATGTTTAACTTCATCCAGAACCCAAGCATCTATCTCCTTCTCAAGAGCTACATCCCCTTTAAACACATTTTTGAGATAACGCCCATAATCACTGCCATTATGTTCAATAACACTGCCAGCTTTAATGAGAGCGAGGAGAGATGGATTTACTTTTCGGGAATCAAAACGAGACCAATCAATATCTTCAAATTTCCAATGCTGTGACATAGCTTCAAATCTTACTATATTTTTTCGTGAGTTAGAATTTCCATGAGCTTTGCCCGTGCAATATCCAAATTCTCACCGACTTGCTCACGCTCTTCCCTTGTTTTACTTATTTCAATATCTTCTAGCAAGTTCTTAATTTCAATTTCTAAAGTTGATTTATCCAAGGATTCTAAGAGAGTGCCTTCAGTAACAAGCGCAACGCATTTCTCTGGGGTAATTTCTGAAAATCCGCCGTTCACAAAAATCTGCATAAAGATTTCTGCCCCTTCATAAACCCTTACAACACCAGGTCGCAGAAGAGTCAAAAGAGGTGCATGGTTAGGCAATACACCTATATCTCCCTTAAGACCAGGAATAACCACCATACTCACTTCTTTTTCAAGAAGGACTTTTTCAGGAGAAACAAGGGTAAATGGAAAAGTTTCCATGGGGTTACGCCACCTCTTTGGCTAAACGCTGCGCCTTTTCAACCGCCTCCTCAATGGTGCCTACCATATAAAAGGCCATCTCAGGCAAGTGATCATAAGAACCATCTGCGATCCCTTTAAATCCGGCAATGGTGTCTTCAAGGCGTACAAAAACGCCAGGAGAACCCGTAAAGACTTCAGCCACATGGAAAGGCTGAGAAAGGAACCGTTGAATCTTCCGCGCCCGTGCTACGGTTAACTTGTCCTCTTCTGAAAGCTCATCCATGCCTAAAATAGCAATAATATCTTGGAGAGACTTATAGGTTTGGAGAATACGTTGCACATTCCTGGCGACCTCATAATGATCGTCTCCCACAATGCGGGGATCCAAAATGCGAGAGGTGGAATCCAAAGGATCCACAGCAGGGTAAATGCCTAGCTCCGCAATTTGCCGGCTTAAAACCGTTGTGGCATCAAGGTGAGAAAAAGCCGTTGCTGGTGCAGGGTCTGTCAAGTCATCGGCAGGAACATAGATCGCCTGAACGCTGGTAATGGATCCTTTTGTAGTAGACGTAATCCGCTCTTGCAACTCACCCATTTCCGTTGAAAGCGTGGGTTGATAACCAACGGCAGAGGGAATACGTCCTAAAAGGGCTGATACTTCAGCCCCTGCCTGGGTAAAACGAAAGATATTATCAATAAAGAACAAAACGTCTTGGCCTTCTTGATCACGAAAATATTCAGCAACTGTAAGACCGGAAAGAGCCACTCGCGCACGGGCCCCAGGCGGCTCATTCATTTGCCCATAGATAAGGGCGGCTTTCGAGTTTCCCTTTTCCAGATCAATCACTCCAGATTCAATCATTTCATGATAAAGATCATTGCCTTCACGAGTACGCTCTCCCACCCCAGCAAAGACGGAATATCCACCATGAGCCTTAGCAATGTTATTGATCAATTCCATAATTAAAACGGTTTTCCCCACGCCCGCACCACCAAAAAGACCAATCTTTCCCCCTCGCACGTAAGGCGCCAAAAGATCAACCACCTTAATACCCGTCACAAGAACTTCTGTTTCCGTGGATTGATCAATAAATTTAGGCGCCTCTCGGTGAATAGAAAGATATTCAGCGGCTTTAATAGGCCCCAGCTCATCAATAGGTTCTCCAATCACATTCATAATGCGCCCCAAGGTTCCCGGCCCTACAGGAACACGGATAGGATAGCCCGTATCCATCACTTCCTGGCCTCGCACGAGACCTTCTGTGGCATCCATAGCAATTGTACGCACAGTTTGTTCCCCTAAATGCTGAGCCACCTCTAGAACCAACCGCTTACCACCATTTTCCGTCTCTAGAGCATTTTGAATTTCCGGTAAGGATCCTTCAAAAGAGACATCCACAACAGCGCCGATGACTTGGGTGATTTTTCCCTTTGCTGCTTTTTTTACCATAGTTCTTTCCTCTTCTTACTGCAGGGCCTCTGCCCCAGATATAATTTCGTTTAACTCGCGCGTAATTTGGGCTTGGCGTGACCGATTGTAGGTTAGCGTTAATTGGCGAATCATATCATCCGCATTCCGGCTTGCATTATCCATTGCCGTCATACGCGAACCTTGCTCACTTGCGGCATTTTCTAAAAGAGCATTATAAATTTGAACAGTTACATTTTGGGGTAAAAGTTGGCCTAAAATCTTTTCCTCCACAGGCTCATAATCATAAATGGCCTTTAAGGATTTATTTTGAGTTTGTTGCCCATTTTCGATGGGTACAGGAATAATTTGCTGTGTTGTCACCTCTTGCACCAAGGCTGACTTAAAATGGTTGTAGATGAGGGTACACACATCAAAAAGGCCGTCCTCAAACATTTTGAGGATGCTATCCCCAATACGCTCGGCATCGGAATACCGAAGACGGGGTGAACCCACTTCCGTAAAGGATTCAATGATAAGCTCGCCATATTCACGGGAAAGCATGTCTTTCCCTTTACGTCCAATGGTACAGATTTGAACTGTTTTTCCTTGACTTTGGAGCCCATCAATCAGTTTGCGCGCTTGGCGTACAATGGATGAATTAAAGGGACCACAAAGTCCCCGATCGGAGGTAGCCACCAATAACAGATGGACTAGATCCTGTCCCCTTCCTGTGAGGAGGGGTTGGGGCGTTTCAAGGGCCTGAACCCCCGCAGCCAAATCTCGCAAAATTTGTCTCATGACATATGCATAAGGGCGCCCTGCTTCCACATTTTCTTGAGCACGACGAAGCTTTGCTCCCGCTACCATCTTCATAGCCAGAGTAATTTTTTGTGTGGATTGAACAGTTTTTCTGCGATCGCGCAGTGCCTTTAAAGTAGCCATTAGGTGAATTTTTTTACAAAGTTTTTAAAGAAGTCATGGAGTTTTTCACCTGTTTTTTCTGAAATGGCTTTTTCTGACCGGATAGATTCCACAATTTCAGGATATTCATGATGTAGGGAGTTGAGAGCAGCTTGCTCGAAACGATTCACATCCTGCACGGGAAGCTCATCTAAATACCCCTTAACTCCTGCAAAAATAGAGATCACCTGATCTTCCACTGCCATAGGAGAATATTGAGGTTGCTTAAGCAGTTCCGTCAACCGGCTGCCACGATTTAAAAGCTTTTGAGTAGATGCATCCAAGTCAGAAGCAAACTGGGCAAAAGAAGCCATCTCCCGGTATTGAGCCAATTCAAGTTTAATAGAACCCGCCACTTGCTTCATGGCTTTAATTTGAGCGGCCGAACCCACACGACTGACGGAAAGCCCCACATTAATGGCAGGACGAATTCCCTTATAGAAAAGATCCGTTTCAAGGAAAATTTGCCCGTCAGTGATGGAAATCACGTTGGTAGGAATATATGCAGACACATCCCCTGCTTGGGTTTCCACAATAGGAAGAGCTGTTAAGGAGCCTCCCCCATGCTCATCATTGAGCTTTGCAGCTCGCTCAAGAAGACGGGAGTGAAGATAAAAAACGTCGCCGGGGTAGGCTTCACGCCCCGGAGGACGACGCAATAAAAGGGACATCTGACGATAGGCCACGGCTTGTTTTGATAAGTCATCATATACTATTAAGGCATGACTTGAATTGTCTCGAAAATATTCCCCCATAGTACAGCCTGTATAGGGGGACAGGAATTGCATCGGTGCAGGATCAGAAGCCGTGGCCGCAACCACAATGGAGTACTCCATGGCTCCCCGCTCCTCCAAAGCCTTAACGATTTGCGCCACCGTTGAGCGCTTTTGACCAATGGCCACGTAGACACAATAGAGTTTTTTAAACTCATCATCTCCTTCATTGGCAGCCCGCTGATTTAAAATAGCATCGATTGCTACAGACGTTTTTCCCGTTTGGCGGTCTCCAATAATCAATTCTCGCTGGCCGCGTCCAATAGGAACTAAAGAATCGATCGCTTTAAGGCCAGTTTGCATGGGCTCATAAACCGAACGGCGTGAAATAATTCCTGGCGCTTTAATCTCTACCCGGGACATTTTTACATTTTTAAGGGGACCTTTGCCATCAATGGGATTACCAAGAGCATCCACAACCCGTCCTAGAAGACCGCGCCCCATAGGGACTTCCACGATGCGCCCGGTACGTTTTACTGTATCCCCTTCACGAATTTCCCGATCATCACCAAAAATCACGATTCCCACATCGTCCTCTTCAAGGTTTAGGGCCATCCCCTGAATACCGCAGGAGAATTCGACCATTTCACCTGCTTGAACTTTATCAAGGCCCCACGCTCGGGCGATACCATCACCTACGGAAATGACTTGGCCGACTTCAGCAATTTCCGCACTTTCATCGAAGTTTGCAATTTCTTGTTTTAAGATGGATGAAATCTCCGCCGCTCGTAATTCCATCTTCTACCCTTTCATTTCATGTCGTAATTTGTCTAAGCGCATGCCTATCGAGGCATCAATCATCAAAGATCCCAAATGCAAGACAACACCTGCAATAAGATCCTCTTTGATCACCTGGGTTAGGGAAACCTTTTTTCCCAAATGCTTTTCCAAGTTTTTTTCAAGATCTTGTTGCTGAGCTTTTGTCAGTTGAAGAGACGTTTCAACAATACCCTTTACCAAGCCTTCCGCCATTTGAGAACGTATCACAAAATCATCCAAAATAAGCTTTAAATTCTGAAGGCGCCGGTTTTTACACAAAATCAGCAAGAAATGGGTCATCAAGGAACTCAACTTCAAAGACTTAGTTAATTTTTCTATAATCTTTTGTTGGGTTTGAGGAGGAAGGACGGGGCTTGCAACACGCGCCCAAGACCGGGGTTCTTTTTCCACACACTGCTGAAGAAGGGCTACGTCCTTCAAAAGGTTTTTAATTTTTTTATTTTCTTGAGCCAAATCAAAGAGGACGCTCCCATAGCGTTTTGCAACTTCATAGCCTTTGATCTCTAAATTCGCCACAAACCAAGCCTCGTGATTTTTTCTTATATATTTATTGGTTTATCACATGGAACGCAGGCTGACAACACGGAGTTAGTAAAAGGAGAATATAGAAATGCTCTTAAAGATTTTACATAATAGTTAAAAAGTTCACTAGCGACTTTAAAGAAAGTCCTGAATTTTTCTTTAAAAAAGAAAACTTCAGGACTCAAATTTTTAGATAAAAAGGTTATTTTGGTTGAGCTGGTTTAGAGTCATCTTGTTGTTTTTCAAATGAGAGAGGAACGCTCTTTCCATTAACTTTTACTGTCCCCGTTAATTTTGAATCTAATTCCTTAAATTCTTTACTCATCATAGCCTCGTATATAGCTTTTTTAGAACCCTCATCTAGTGCATATAAATTACCGTCACTTCCTTTAACAACACATAATCCTTTTGGACAATCAACACTTACTACTTTAACAGCTTCTGCTCCAAAGTTTTGAAAGATGCCTAACCCTAAGGCCACAACGGTTACCAATTTCATAGATTTATTCATTTTCTGCTTTCCCTTCTGTTATTGTTATTAATAGTTCGAAAAAACGAACCAGCATAACAATACCTCAGAAAAAAATCGAAATAAAGTTCAATTTGCGTACGCCGCCCTTTTCTGAGAGTGCTAAAGCATGATTAAGAAACCTTTACAATTAATTACAGGACCTAGAGAACGACTCTAAATCAAAGGCTCATTATCGACTCTAAAAAGAGTCCTGAATCTTCCTTCAGAAGAAATGCTTCAGGACTCAAATTTTTAGGTAAGAAGGTTAATCTTTTTTTTGGTCATATGAAAGTTTCACCTTCTCCCCATTGATTGTTACTGTCCCTATCAATTTTGAATCTGACTCTTCAAAGTCCGTAGTCTTATTCCAAGCTTTCATTATATTCTCCCTAGAAGCATTATCTAGTACATATTTCTTTCCGTTATCCGCATCATTAATGCATAGGTTTTCGGTCGAACAGTCAGAACTTTCTATTTTAACAGCTTCTGCTCCAAAATTTTGAAAGATACCTAATCCTAAGGCAGCAACGCTCACAAATTTCATAGACTTACTCATTTTCTTTTTCCTCTCTGTTTTTTTATAATAGCTCGAAAAAAACGAACTGACATAATAATACCCCAGACAACACATTGAAACAAAGCTTTTAATTCATGTGTCTTTTCCTGAAAATACTAAGCTGTGATTAAGGAAGCAGCTCTCAATAAAAACTATAAGGATCAATATCGATCTGTAACTTCAGAAAATGGGGTACGGGAGTTTGGGAGAGCCATTTTTTCAACAAAGGTTGAGGGGCTACTTCTTTAGATGTACGCAAAAGAAGCCGCCACCGATATTGGCCACGCAAAAGCGGGATGGGGGCGGGTGCTGGGCCCAAGAGATCTGCTTTTTGAGTTAAAGGGAACGTCCGTGCTAGATGGCGAGCAAATTTTTCAACGTCATCTTTTCTCATTCCTGAAACAATGAGAGCTGCAAGACGGCCATAAGGTGGAAGGCCGTGTATCAACCGTTGATCCGATTCCAGGGCAAAAAACTCTCCCCGATCCTGATCCACAAGAGCCTTCATCACTGGATGTTCCGGCATATGAGTTTGAAGAAGAACTTGTCCTTTATGTTTTTCTCGCCCCGATCGCCCTGAAACCTGGTGAAGCAATTGAAAGGCCTTTTCCGATGCTCGCAAATCACTCCCCGAAAGGGTCGCATCCCCATCCACAATTCCCACCAAGGTGAGAAGCGGAAAATGGTGTCCCTTGGCCATGATTTGGGTGCCAATCAGGATATCTACTTCATGTTCCTGAATGGCCTTAATTTGTTCAAAAACCGTTTTAGAATTAGTCATATGATCACTGCTGAGTAGCGCACAACGGGCTTCGGGGAGGAAGGACCGGACCTCCTCATAAATACGCTCTACGCCTGGTCCATAGGAGCTGTAAGTATCTTTTTCCTGGCACTTAGGACAAGAGTCGGGAAGACGTCCTTTGGCACCGCAATGATGGCACAAAAGCTGTTCATGAAATTTGTGATACACAAAAGGAAGACTACAATGAGGACACATGATCCGCTCGCCACACACTTGACATACCACAAGAGGCGCATAACCACGACGGTTTAAAAAGAGCATGGCTTGCTCCCCCCGATTCATCGTTGTTTTCATAGCTTCCCGCAGAGGCTCTGAAAGCCAGGTCTGTTTGACAATCTTCTCCTTACGAAGGTCAATCAAACGCACCTCAGGCATATGAGCCCCGCCATAACGATCCATTAGGTAAAGCCCGCGGTATTTACCGATGCGGGCATTCAGTTCGGTTTCAAGAGAAGGTGTTGCAGACGCCAAAACACAAGTGGCATCGCTCAAGCGCGCCCGCACAATGGCCATATCACGCGCGTTATAGATCACACCTTCCTCTTGCTTATAGGATCCATCATGTTCCTCATCCACGATAATGAGCTTCAAATCCGAAAAAGGCAGAAAAAGAGATGAGCGCGCCCCTACCATCACAGGAACTTGACCTTCCATGAGTGCCCTCAGGGTTTGTTTTTTCTCACTCTTTTTTGTCTCCGAATGCCACAGAGCCGGACGAAAGCCAAAACGCGCTTCAAAACGTTGCAGCCACTGAGCCGTGAGAGCAATTTCCGGCAACAACACAAGAGCTTGTCCCTTATTCGCAAGGACATTTTCTATGGCATCAAAGTAAACTTCTGTCTTTCCCGACCCTGTAACCCCTTCAAGGAGAAAGGTTTGAAACTCTCCGCCCTCAAGACTCCGTTTTATATCTTCTGCTGCCGCCCATTGATCCATGGACAGTTGAGGTTTTTGAGGCGTATCGATGGGAGTGAATTTCAGTGGCTTCAAAGTGCTTTTACGCTTCATGTCAAAGGCTTCAGGCAAGGGCAAAACCATTTTTAAAATTTGCCCAGGGAAGGCCATAGTATATTCACTGACCCATTCGATGAATTTAAGAGATACCTCAGGAAGGCACACGTTTTCGAAAACCTCAAAGACTGTCTTACATTTTTTGGAGGGATAAGTGCCCTTCCCTTTCCAAACAATCCCGTAAGATTTTCGCGCACCAAAAGGTACTTTGACAAGCACACCAATAGATACCGTGGAATCACATGTGTAGTCAAAGGCCTCCTTCAAGGGAAGGGGCAAGAGAATAGAAACCTGTGCAGGTATCTTTACAGCAGATTGATTCGAACTCATAATACTCTCATTCTTACACTATAGAGGATCATACCCCATGAAGTTTTTTGTTGATACTGCCGATGTGACAGAAATTCGTACCCTTGTTGAAACTGGCTTTGTAGATGGGGTCACGACTAACCCCTCCTTGATAGCCAGATCAAAACGACCCATTCAAGAAGTTCTTAAAGAAATTTGTGAGCTTGTCGCGGGCCCTGTCAGTGCGGAAGTTACAGCAACGGATTTGGAAGGTATACTCAAAGAAGGACGCTATTTTGCAAAACTTGCTTCAAACATTGTTGTGAAAGTGCCATTGACCCCTAATGGATTAAAAGCGTGCCGCCAGTTTTCCGATGAGGGAACTCCCGTCAATGTAACTCTTTGTTTTTCAGCAGCTCAAGCCCTCCTTGCTGCAAAAGCTGGTGCAACTTATATTTCCCCCTTTATTGGTCGCCTCGATGATATTGGTGAGACGGGGTCAGATTTGATCCATCAAATCATGGAAATTTATAGTCAATATCCCCACTTCAAAACTCAAGTTTTGGCTGCGTCTATCCGCAGTACCCTTCATGTGGTGGAAGTAGCGCGTATGGGCGTTCACGTTGCAACAATGCCGCCAAAAATTTTGCACCAGCTCTATCATCACCCTCTCACAGACAAGGGATTAGCTGACTTTTTAGAGGACTGGAAAAAAACAGGTCAGTCCATCCTCCCGGCCTAAAATGGAAGAGCGAGCAAAACGTCGCCTTGAAGAAACGCGGCAGCTTGTCTCTCCTGAGCTCGGCCCTTGGCTTGAAGGTTTTTATCAAAAACAGGTGTATGAACGACGGACTTCCTGGCACACAGTGCATGCCTCTTTTTCTGACTTAAAACTTTTTTTTATTTTCCTTAAAAATCATCGCGGAAGCTTTTTTCGCCTTAAGGATTTTGAAACCTTAAAACCTACGGATTTAAGAGCCTTTCTCGCCCATCGCATGAAAGAAGAGATCAGCAAACGCTCCAATGCCCGTCTTCTCTCCAGCCTGAAAGGCTTTGTTAAATACTTGCGCCAACAAGAACTTCCTGTCTCTTCTGCCTTTGAGACCATCTCAGCCCCACGCCTTGATAAAAGGCTTCCTCGACCTCTTTCAAAAATTCAATCTCTTAACCTTATGGAGCGACCTTCAGACACATGGATTGATCTGCGCAATCAAGCCCTTTTCATGCTGCTTTACGGGTGCGGCCTCCGTATTTCGGAGGCTCTAAATTTAAATGGGGCCGATTGGAAACCTTCATTCCTTCTCATCAAAGGGAAAGGTGGTAAAGAACGCCATGTGCCTCTTTTGGAAAGCGTCACCAAAAAGGTGGAAAGTTATCTGAAATCTTCTCCCTACCCTTTCACAGGAGAAGCCCCCCTTTTTCGCGGAAGCCGGGGAGATCGTCTAAACCCTAGTGTAGCTGAAAAAGCCCTCAGGGATCTGCGCTTTGAACTCGGTCTGCCAGAAACGGCAACACCTCATGCCTTAAGACATAGTTTTGCGACTCACCTTCTCGAAGGTGGTGGTGACCTGCGTCATATTCAGGATCTGTTAGGTCATGCCTCCTTAAGTTCTACGCAAATCTACGCAGACTTAACCCAAGACAAGGTTTTTGAAGCTTATCAAAAAGCCCATCCACGCTCAAAAAAGGGAAGATAAGGCAAGGCGTCATTCACTTGACATTTTAAAAGAGAAAGAGCATGAATACCTCCAGTAGTTTTTTAAAGGAAAAAGAAATGCAAGTTCAAACACACAGTTTATTTGGAACAAAACTTTTTCTATCTCGTGTTCTTAGAAATCCTCGTCAGCTCGGTGCTGTAGCCCCGAGCTCTCGCCATTTAGGTGCCCTTCTTGCCCGCTATGCCGCAGTTGATGATCATTCTCCAATTGTGGAATTGGGTGGGGGAAGTGGATCTCTCACTCGTGCGCTTATTAAAGCTGGCATTGAACCTAGGCGTATTTATGTTATTGAATTGGACAGGGCCCTTGCCTTTTATCTTAAATCCGCCTTTCCCCAAGTTAACGTTATCCATGGAAATGCAACTGAGCTTGGGAAAATTCTTCCACCTCATATTATTGGAAACGTCCATCGCATTGTTTCTGGCCTTCCCATGATCAATATGCCAGAAAGTGTGCGCCGCGAAATTTTAGAAAGCTGTTTTGAGATTATGAGCCCTCAAGGAGCCTATCTCCAATACACTTACTCACCACGTTCCTCTATTAAAGCTGAAACCTATGGTCTAAGTAAGGAACGCTTGGGAACCGTCTTCCTGAACATTCCTCCAGCTACCGTATGGCGGTATACAAAGGATTAATGAATCTTTTCAATAACTTTCTTCTCTCAGAGACTTTTAAAAATTGTTAAGAATTAAAAGATGCTTTTTGAAGAAGCCTTGTCTTGAAATTCAACCCATCCTTGCAGCAAAGGAGATTTCTTAACCCCTTCTTCCTTATCTTTCCAGCTAGCATTTGCACTAGACACTGAAAGAATAGTGATGAAGGCGCCAATGAGGAGAGGCGCAATCATAAGAAGAAAAAATTCTTTTTTTGTAAGCTTCTTTTGAGAAATTGCTTTTGTTTTCATAATTCTCTCCCTATAACTTAATTCTATTTCGTTTATAGGATAGCAAGTAAGGATTAAATCTTCGTTAAAATTTTCTTTCTAAATTACTAGTTTTTCTGTTATTTGATCTCTTGAACTCAAATTTAAAAAAGAGTTAGGTTGTTTTAGTTAAGATAGGAATTTCATGTCCTTGAAAATTGCTGATATTCATCTCGAAGATGGTGTTATTTTGGCCCCTATGTCAGGCGTCACAGATATGCCCTTCAGGCGCCTTGTTAAGCAACAAGGAGCTTCACTTGTGATATCTGAAATGATTGCAAGCCAGGCAATGATTCGCCAAACGCGGCAATCCCTGCTTATGGCAACGCACTCTCCTGAAGAATATCCCCGCGCTGTCCAATTGGCAGGGTGCGAGCCCCATATCATGGCAGAAGCTGCCAAATTAAATGAGGATCGTGGAGCTACGTTAATTGATATCAATATGGGCTGCCCCATGAAAAAGGTTGTGAATGGGTATGCAGGATCAGCCCTCATGCGTGATGAAGCTCATGCGGCTAAAATCATTGAAGCCACGGTTAAGGCAGTTTCCATTCCTGTAACCTTAAAAATGAGGACAGGATGGGATGATAATACGCGAAATGCGCCAAACCTTGCCAAAATTGCTCAAGAGTGCGGTATTCAAATGGTCACCATCCACGGGAGAACCCGCTGCCAGCTTTATAGGGGTAAATCGGATTGGGAGTTTATTCGAAAAGTGAAGGAAACTGTAACTATTCCCGTCATTGGTAATGGCGATGTTATGACGGAGGAAGATGCTCAAAAGTTATTAGAAGCATCAACAGCCGATGGAGTTATGGTGGGTCGTGGTACTTATGGTAGGCCCTGGTTTTTAAAACAGGTAAGTCATTTCCTTAAAACGGGAGACAAAATTTCTCCGCCTTCTCTTACCGAGCAAAAAAATCTTGTCTTAGAACATTTTGAAGATATGCTCAGTCACTATGGTATTCAGACAGGCCTTTTAATGGCCCGCAAACATTTAGGATGGTATAGCAAGGGATTAATGGGATCTGCAGAGTTTCGTGTTGCCATAAATCAGTCAACTTGTGCAGATAAGGTAAAAAAACTTATTGCAGAACTTTACGAGAGGAATAGAGAAGGAATTTTATGAATGACTTTAATCAACAACTCTTCACATTAGGGCTTGAAGAAGTTATTGGACGATATTTAAACCATTATTTTGACCTTCATGGTGATATCTTACCAGCAAGTGGACTTCATCCGTTTTTGGTCAAAGAAATCGAGAAACCTTTAATTGAAGTAACCCTCAAGCGTTTAAAGGGAAATCAGGTAAAAGTGGCCCAGCTTTTAGGAATTAACCGTAATACCCTTAGACGTAAAATTACAGAACTGAACATTTGCCTTGATAAGGACACTCATGAAATTTAACCAAGCCTACAGCAAACTTAGAGATTGGGCCCTCCGCCATCATTTAGGACGGAAGTTGTTGTTCATCTCCGTTTTGGGCTCCATCGTTTCCGTTGTTATTACATCGATTATGCTTAAAAATACCCCAAATCTTTCCATGAGTCGGAACCTTCTTACCTTTCTTTTAATCGACTTTGTCTTCTTAATGATCTTTATCGCTGTAATTGCCAAGTCTGTCGCCTCCCTCTGGGCAGAAAGGAAGAGTGACAAAGCGGGCTCAATGCTTCATAGCCGCATTGTGGCCATCTTCAGTCTCTTAGCTATTGTTCCCACAATTCTTGTGGC
>JAIESK010000060.1 GCA_019746105.1 Alphaproteobacteria bacterium | reverse complement strand
CATATTTTAGCTGAAAACTAAGAGCAGCTCTACCTTTTCTATACCCTATTTATATTTTCCCCGGACACTACTGCGCGTAGGCGGGGATGACACCGTCGGAAGAATTCTGCAATTGACTCTCTAAACAAGATTTTTAATCTATTGAGCGTGCTGCAACTCCAGAGCTATCAATAGCCCCAGGTTTTTGAGCGCAAAACCATATGCTATTTTTTCGCTCATTATAGGGGTTTTCCTCTACTTTCTTAAGAGCAACACCCACAAATCCCATACTTTCAAGGTATTTTGTCATCAACATTGTGGAACATATTTCCACGAGTTTATTCTTTTCCGTAAGATTTTCTTCATTAAAAACCAGATATTGACTATAGGGACCATATACTTTTAAAGTTACTCCTACCCCAGCAAAAGCTTCTCGATAAACTTTCTCATGTTCGGGAAGAATATCATATCGAACCCTAAGAGGCGAAATTTCAGACATATTTATTGATGCAGAACAACGATCAATCTCACTTGGACGAACATAACCAAAATTACAAGAGTAATAGCGATCAAAAATTAATTGTCCGCCTGGCTTTAAAAGATGCAAAACACTTTTAAAGGTCTTTTGTGATTCCAAAGGGGACGTTGTAATATTTTCTAAATATATTGTTTGAAATTGCTGACCGTGAGGAAAGGCTTTTTTGATGATGTAGGTATTTCTAATATCTACCTCAAGATCTGGAGCAGATCCATCTTCGCAAGGTTTATCATTTAGTGTGTATATTCCTTCATGACGATGATCACTGTCATCAGAATGATCCTGACTTTGAATATGGCCACACCCTGCAATAAGTGTATCACCTTTAAAAGAAGTACGGTCTGTTGATTTTTCTAAAATTAATCCGACCTTTTCCTTCCATTCAGTTTTGGCCGGAAGGAGAAAATCATTAGTTTCAGCAAATCTCTCCTTTAAAATATCTTTCAATTTTTCGTCAGAAATACGGCTTATTCTAGTCCGTACAAGGGAAGTATCCATTTCCGAAGCCGCTTCTTTAAATCTGTCGCGACTGTCTTCTGAAAGCATTGAATAAGTAGCTAATTCTCGATATTTTTCTTGTTTAGCTTGAATATAGCTACGTATTTCTTCTCGTGAAGAATCAAGGGGTAATTTCAAAGCTTGAGCTGAATTAATGTTAAATAAAGCAAATAGAAGAAAAAAAATTTCATAATACAAAACTCCCCATAAATAATTCAATTTTATATTTATATATAATAAATAGTGTATAAATTATATTTTGCAATGTTCTATTTTAAAATAAAGCGAGACGTCTTTTAAATCTCTCAGCAGATTTATACATTTGTTAAATATTTTTTGGTTCAACCTTTATGTAAAATAATACTTTTACTACTACTTTTATACACGTTGGAAAAGTCGCCAGTTATACAATCGCCTTATATAGATTTATGCAGATTAGCATCACTGTCATTTTGACTTGGTTTATTTCCTTTTTATCTAATTCTCAAGTCTCCTTAGCATTAGTTATCCTCGGAACAGCTATCTTTTCTTGGGTCATCTATGAGTTATATTATTTTTAATTACCCATTTGTTTTTGAAGTAGAGAGTTGCAGAAAATTTTTCTCACAAAAGAGTTAAAAATTGACGAAATATTAACTGCTTACTGAAAAGATTGGATCGAAAAAACAAAGGAGACTTCACATGCAAACAAAACTTTTTCAAATATTAATAATCGCTGCCTTCATAAGCGTCGGTTTTGAGCAAGCTAGGGCTGAAGGACCTCAAATTAAATCACTCTACAAAAAGTCAAATTGCCAAAATAGATGTACATATATCCTTAACGACGGCGCTGAGGTAGCTCTCACCCCACAATCACTAGAAACAATTACAGCCGCATTGGCAAGTAACATAAAAAAAGAGAGTAACGACAGATACTCTAGTCAAGTTACAGTCAATGGAGAAACAATATCCTTAGAATATGAAAGGGTAAAAGAGTAATTTTTTCCTTGGTACTTTTTGAGGGCGGAGACATTGTCTCTGCCTTGTCTATTTCCTCAGAATCCCCCTTTTCATTTTTATTCACTTCCGCCATCATATTGTCTATGATACAACGCCTTAAAAATAAAATTGCCCTGATTACGGGAGCCTCCCGCGGTCTTGGAGCGGCTGTCGCGAAACGCTTTGCCCAAGAAGGAGCCCAGCTTATCCTCATCGGGCGAGAGACAGCAGCTCTTGAAGAAGTAGATGACGTTGTCCAACAGTATGGCCCCCCTGCCCTTCTCGTGCCCTTTGATTTATCTGATCTTCTTCGATTTAATGACCTTGCGAAATCTTTGGCTGAGCGTTTTGGACGCTTGGATATCCTTGTAGGAAATGCCGGCGTTCTTGACGAAGCTACCCCGATGACCCATGTGACTCCAACGGCATGGCATAAAATTATGACCACAAATCTTCATGCTAACTGGCACCTTCTAAGAGCTATGGAGCCTCTTCTGATAGAAGCAAAAGCAGGGCGCTTGATATTTGTAACCAGCGACATTGCCACAACGCCAACAGCCTATCGAGGTCCCTATGCGGTCAGTAAGGCGGCCCTTGAGATGATGGTGAAAACCTATGCTTTAGAAGTCAAGCACCGCAATTTTCGGGTTAACCTCATTGATCCAGGAGGCCTTCGCACTAACATGGGCGCCGAATGGATGGGAGGAGAGGAAAGAGCCGCAGAACTTCCTTTACCGGAAAGCGTGACAGAAGCTTTTGTTCGCTGCGCAGAAGAGGGCTGCCATTATCATGGGGAAACTCTCAGTGCGCAAAAGGATAAGTTTTTTAGACCTTCAGCCGCATAAAAGCAGGAACATCATCTCCAAAGCCCATAGGGGTAGGTTCATTATCAACCTTAGGTTGGAGCACATGCTTTGTGCGAAGTCCTGTTTTCTCAGGCTTTTTTGCACCTTTAGGGTGAGCTGCTGCCTTTTCAGGTACAATCCCCAAGGGATACTCTTCAATAGTTTTCTTTGAGGCTTGTAAGATGGGATCCAAATATTTGGTTTCATGAGGAGAGACAAAGGTAAAGGCTTTACCTTCTTTTCCTGCACGCCCGGTACGGCCAATGCGGTGAACATAATCTTCAGGATTAGTGGGCACATGAAAGTTAATCACGCCGGGAAGGTTCTCAACATCAATACCCCGCGCAGCAACATCACTGGCTATCAAGAGATCAATCTCTCCCGCTTTAAATTCCTTCAAGGTTTGGTTACGCGCGGATTGAGTGATATCTCCATGAAGAGCACCTGCTTTAAAGCCGTGGCGTTTCATCGAGTTATAAACAACATCCACTTCCTTCTTACGATTGCAAAAAACAATAACCTGATGAAGGTTTTCTTTCTTTAAAAGAGAACGCAGCGCATTTCGTTTATCTTTTTCTGGAACGCGAACAAGGTATTCGGTAATCTGAGCAGATTCTTTCGAGGAGGAAGCAATGGTAATTTCTTCAGGATCTTTAAGAAATTGCTCCGTCAGCTTTCGAATAGGCGCCGGCATAGTGGCTGAAAAAAGAGCCGTTTGATGAGGAGGAAGAAGGCTTGCAATCTTTTCAATATCAGGAATAAATCCCATGTCCAGCATGCGATCGGCTTCATCAATAACTAGCATCTTCACATCATTTAAAAGGATTTTCCCACGCTCATGAAGGTCTAAAAGACGCCCGGGGGTTGCAATCAAGACATCCACACCTTTGAGGAGCTTTTTCTCTTGGTCAACAAAGGACTCTCCGCCAATGAGAAGAGCCACTGTAAAGTTATGATACTTACCGTAAGTGGCAAAGTCTTCAGCAACTTGGGCGGCAAGCTCTCGGGTAGGCTCCATAATCAAGGAACGGGGCATGCGCGCCTTTGCGCGTCCGCGAGTCAATAAATCCAAAAGAGGGAGGATAAAAGAGGCCGTCTTCCCCGAGCCCGTTTGCGCCAGCGCAATAACATCGCGCCCCGTCAAAAGCAGGGGAACAGCTTTTTCCTGAATAGGGGTTGGCGCTGTATAGCCAACTTCACTAATAGCTTGAAGGGTTTTGGGATTTAATCCCAACTTTTCAAATGACATAAGGTCCTGACTCTAAAATCATGTAACACTCCTATCTTAAAGACTTATATATTAAAGAAAGTCAAATACTTCTTTAAAAAAATGTTAAATTATAAAGAAAAGAGTCTTTTTGGTAACAGAGGAATGATAATTTCTGGAATTGTAGCAATTATCTTTATTTCCCCATTATTTTTTTCTCAAGCTGAAGACGAGTATTCAGCTTATCTTGAATTCCAGAAGATAAATTTTTGCAACCCATCGCAAAACTATTAACTTCTCCTCCCATTTCACTTAACGTTTTATTAGGAGTTTGATCATTATATGTACTAATTTTTGAGTTTATTTTACTCTGATTCGTTGTTATATAATCTGAAAGCTGACTCATAGTATCCAAATAATCTTGATGATTGAATTTTAGCTGTTTTAGTTTATT
Organism: Alphaproteobacteria bacterium; assembly: GCA_019746105.1. Lineage (GTDB taxonomy): Bacteria > Pseudomonadota > Alphaproteobacteria > UBA9655 > UBA9655 > UBA9655. The sequence goes on along the minus strand of JAIESK010000060.1, from coordinate 14,635 downwards.
ACAATCACTACGATACCAAATTTTACATCTCCACCAACTCGGAGTCTCCCAAATAGTTTGGTTGTTTCCCAAAGTTTGAGTATCGTTATATTTCTCTTGGCACGTTTGTTCTGCTTTTGAAAAGGCATCTTTTAATTTCTGTAAAGTTTCACTATCCGCATGGCATGCCATATTCAAAGTAAGCGTAAGGAAAGAAGCAAGAAGGATGACATTCATTTTGGTTTGAGGTTTGGATACTACGTCTTTCTTACTTTCCTGCATATTAAGGTTCCCCCTATTTTAAGATAAACTTCCCCTATATAAAATAAATTTATCAAAAATTATTTAATTAAATATTAAGAGAAAAATTTAAATCAAGAAAACTGAGTGCCTCTAAAATCCTACTCATCATGCTGAACTTGTTTCAGATAAAACTCTTTTATGGAATATGAAAAAAGTATCATCAGCCCTTATAACACTATTTCATCTTGGCGGATCTTTAGAAAAAAGTGTTACAAGCCTTCTTAGGCTCTCCTCAGATCTATATTTTTTTATCCCTTCTCTTTGTGCAGCTTTTAAAAGTTCAATTTTCTCATCAACTTTTTTATCTTTAACTCCCATGTTTTTCATAGCAAGTAAGCTCATTAGTTCATTTTCAACATTATAACGAGAAGATGGTGATGAGGTGACTGGGGCGGAAGACGATCTGGTTGGTGTGGGAAGTTTGTTTATGCGTAATTCGTTTTCTAAGTTTTGAATTTGCTGCATTAAAGACTCCCTTTCCTCTTCAGCTAGATCTTCCATTGTGAGAATAGTAGTTCGCAGAATCAAAAGTTCTTCTTCTTGGAGGCGTTCTTTCTCACTATCAGACATAGCCAAAACAGAGGATGTAATAAAAAGAGTAATCACCACCGTCTTCTTTAAAATTTTCAAAAAATTACACATAAAAACAACACCATCACTTTCTCTATTAATAATTTTGCTTAAAAATTTTTAATTCATGTTACATAGTATTTTATATCTTAAAAGGCAATATACTTTTATCTTTTAGCCACTTAGTTTTACTCACCGCCCATCGCTTTTGACAAGAACTAAAAAAATGAGAGAAATCAAGTATTTTTATTGGTAATGACATTGACATTTGGCATTATTAAATTAAACGCGGTTGCTTCTTTTTCTATATGCATTTATCAGCCCTTTCTTAAGTGCGGTTCATCATTACTGACACACTTCCTTAAAAACACTCCCGAAAAATTTTTTTTCAGCTTCTTAAGCCGCCGCTGCCGTACTTGTACTGTTTGCGATTAAAACAATCAATCTGCTGCACGCTTTACGGAAATTTTCTCTAGCGATTACAGAGTCACTTTCAATGGACAACTGAATAACTTCGTTTAAAAGAGAAGTTTCTTCTTCTGACCCTTCCGACATGTTAAGAAGTGCAACAGCTAAACTATCTTGCACAACAGGAAGATCTTCTCTAGCCCTTTGATAGTCTGTACTTGCGCTAGCTTTAAGCCATTTAACCGCTTTTCTTAGAAGAGTGATTTTTTCTACTGATCCTTCTGACAAAGTTACCAATCCACATCCCAATTTATATTGAGCAATAGAAAGATTTTCTTTAGCGTATGGGGACGTACTCTTAGTGAAGGACTGGATAGCTTCTTTTAAAAGGAGAATTTTTTCTGCGGATTCATTCGACAAACTGACGAGCTCGAACCCTAAGCTATTTTGCCTATCAGGAAGATCTTCTATAGCCCTTTGATCGCCTGCGTTTGCGCTAGCTTCAAGCAATTTAACGGTTTCTCTTAGCAGATTAATTTTTTCTGCTTTTTCTGCTGTTTCGCATGCTAACTTGCTTAGTGAGCATCCCAAAGCACTTTGTATACCAGGAAGATAGTCATTCTCAATTGGTAAGTCATTCTCTGAGTAGAGCGTAGCGAAGTACAGCGCATCTCTTAAATGAGGGATTGCGGCAGCTGGCCCTTCTGATGAGGTTGCCAACCTCATCTCTAGCGCAATATGTGCTGTAAGAAAATTATCTATAACTGATATTGATGAATTCCCCAACTCTAAACTATTTTCAAATAGTTGAATGGCTTCCCTTAGGAGGCCAGTAGGGTCTTCGTTTTCTTTAGATTCTTCTGACAAGATCATTAGGCCATGCCCCAAAAGATTTTGCAAAACAGGAATACTGTCTATAGCTAAACTCGAGCCCTCTTCTTTATATTTTTGAAGGGAAGAATAAAGGCGACGGCAAAGCGGGATTTTTTCTTCTAACGGTAAGAGAGTCTCATTAAATTTATTAATCTTATTTTGACACCTTTCATCTGGCGAAAGAGTAAATATTTTCGCACTCTTAATTTCAGGCCTTGTTTTTAATTCCTGAATAAGGTGATCAAAGGGTTGAGAACAATCTATATCTATAGAAATACTCCCTATTTTGATATGACTCACCTTTCCCTCTTCATCTATCTGAACAGGAGTAGAGATTTCGTGAGCAAGAACCCCTTTCCTCCCTACTCTTATATGAGCATCATTTTCAAACTCTATATCGATGACTCTATGAGCTCCATGAACAGCGCTTAAGAGGGTTAAAAACAAACTCATTGAGGTTAGACAGCTGAAAACAAGTATTTTATTCAAAAAATTCATATAAGACACCATTTTTAACTTTTAATGCAAATCTACAAAACAATTAATTTCTTTTAACATAAATATAAAAAATAGTTCAATAATTAAATTGCCCTATTTTATACTTTACAAACTTGAAGATACCTTTTTCGTCTTATTGAGGGAATCTCGCAGTCGAGCCATCACCGAAATGTCGACTACCCCTTGGAGCGCATCAGGCGCCCCTTTTCGCGCTGCCAATCCCGCTCTTTTTCAACGGTGCGCTTATCCGCCTTTTTCTTTCCCGACGCAAGGCCCAGCTCTAATTTGGCAATGCCGCGTTCATTAAAATAAAGAGAAAGAGGAACTAAGGTCATTCCCTTACGACGAATCGCGATCCAAATGCGATTTAACTCCCGCTTATGCACTAAAAGCTTACGGCGACGCTTGGGATTGTGATTAAAACGACTGGCCTCATTGTACTCAGGGATAAAGGAATTCACCAGATAAAGCGCCCCTTCTTCTTCCGTGGCATAGGATTCTGTGATACTCCCCTGCCCTTGGCGCAAAGACTTAACCTCACTCCCCTGAAGGATAATTCCTGCCTCAAGAGTCTCCTCAATATAATAATCAAAGCGGGCCCGTTTATTCAGGGCCACCACTTTTCTTTCCGATGTCATCGCGCCCCCTCAGAACCCAGAGGCACCCACAATCCCAGATTCTCTAAAGCATCTTCAATAGCCTTTTTTGTAGATTCTAGAAGAGGGGCATAGGGAAGACGATTTTCAGGGGACACGTCATATACAAGAGTCATAGCATATTTAAGAGGAGCAGGATTTCTCTCCAGCGTTAAAGCAATCAGTAAAGGAAATACCTTTTTCCATTGAGCCTTAAAAGCAGAAAGATTACCCGTCCGCCAACTTTCCATCAACTCAACAAAATGTGTAGGTGCCACGTTAGCTACAGGTAAAATACCACCATCGCCCCCCATAGCCAAAAAAGCAGCAAGCGGTTCATCATTGCCTGCGAGCAAACTTAAACGATCTCCCAGCTGCTGTTTAAGTTCTGAAATCATCACAAAATTTGAAGAAGAATCCTTATACCCTTGAATAGTGGGGCACTCCATAAGGCGCAGGAGCGTCTCCAGAGACATATCAACGGCCGTACGAGCGGGATTATTATAGATAATAATGGGAAGCTCAACCTTCTGACTGATTTTCTTATAATGGAGGTAAAGCCCCTCTTGAGACGGCTTCACATACCAGGGGCTAATGATAAGAGCAGCGGTAGCACCAGCCTTTTGAGCCCTTTGGGTTTGAGAAATTGTTTCTTCTGTAGAGACAGCCCCCGTGCCCGCAATCACTTCCGCCTTTCCCTTACAAAGATTTGCACAAATTTCAATGATGCGTATTTTTTCTTCAGGTGTTAAAAATAAATATTCCCCTGTACTCCCACAGGGAACCACACCCTTAACGCCAGCCTCAATTTGATAGGAGACTAGCTCTTCTAATTTTTTTTCATCTACCTTCCCATTTTGGAATGGTGTAATGATAGCGGTATAAACATCTTGAAACATGGAGACCCTTTTAAATGAAGAGAATTGCTTGCTTAATATTACCCCTCTTTCAAAATCTTCACAAGTCACTCTCCATCATTTTATGCCTTTCCACTCCTCTTTTTGCCCTTTCTCCTCAAACGGAACTTCAAAAGTGTAAACCGGCCCTTTTAGCTCAACTCAATCAGCAAAAACGAGTTAAAGTTGAGGGCTGTCCCGTTTCACAAAAATTGATCACCTGGCTTGGGATTATAAGAGATGCGGATCAATTTACACCGAAAGAATTGACAACTTTCCTAAATGCAAATAGCCACTGGCCTCACCATGAAAAGCTTTGCCGTCTTGCGGAAGAAACCATTACGAAAAAAGGCTCTCCCGAAGAGATATTTGTGTGGTTTGAAAATCATTCTCCTCAAACTCCTTTGGGAGCTTTGGCCTACGCTAAAGCTCACATGAGCCTGAAGGAAAAAACGAAAGCTGCTAAGGTAATCCTCACGGCTTGGCGTACCATGGATATGACAAAAGCAGAGGAGAGCAAGTACGTCACTAGCTTTGGTCATTTACTCCAAGAAAAAGAACACCTCGCGCGGTTGAATATGCTTTTATGGAATGGGGATGTTCCCACAGCAAAACGTCTACTGCCGCATATTCCCATTGCAACACGCAAAATTGCTGAAATACGTCTTGCTTTTTTAGAAGGAAAAACCACAGAAGCCTTAAAAAGGATGCAGGCCCTCCCCGCCCAACTACGAGACAACGAAGGCCTCTTATATGAAAAGGTAAAATACTATCGGAAACAGGATGAGGTTCAACCGGCAGTTCAAATCCTCCTCAAAACCTCCACAAGCCCCGCTTATGCATCCCAATGGTGGAAAGAGCGCAACTACTTTGTTCGTGAGCTTATCGCGCTACAAGACTACCAAGGTGCTTATAAACTCCTCAAAAATCATCGTCTTGAAGCGGGCTGCGAAGATTTTGCCAATGCGGAATGGCTCATGGGCTGGCTCTCTTTGCGCTTTTTAAACCGCCCAGATGAAGCTAAACAGCATTTTGAAACTTTCCTTGCCAACGTCAAAGGGGCCATCAGCAAAGCCCGTGGTGCTTATTGGATGGGACGTGTTTATGAGGCTCAGAGTAAAAATGAGCCCGCTGCCAAGTGGTATAGCAAGGCAGCAAAATATAAAACAACCTATTACGGACAGCTGGCCGCAGCAAAGATACACGATGCTCCCTACCCTTCCCTTGCTAAGACTCCTTCTGCAACAGCAGAAGAAAAAAAGCGGTTTGAGAAAAAAGATATCGTACAAGCGGCACACATTTTAAAGGGCCTTGGCAGCAGTGCATCCCATGAGTTGAGTAAATTTCTTCTCCACATAGCTGACAAGGCTGATAATAAGGCGGAAAGAGAATTATCCGTCCTCTTAGCCCACGCCTATTCTCCTTATGATGTGGTATGGACAGCGAAAAAAGCTGGCTATGCAGAACCCGTCACTCTTGCCAAAGCCTATCCCACAGTTACCATCCCCAAAAGAGGTCAACAGATTCCCGAGAAAGCATTAGTCATGGCGATCACTTATCAAGAAAGTCGCTTCAACCCTACAGCCGTCAGTTCTGCAGGAGCGACAGGACTAATGCAGTTTATGCCCTCGACTGCTTCTCAGGAAGCCAAACGCATTGGCATCAAACATTCGGACAAAAAGCTCACTGATCCTCAGCATAATGTAACTTTGGGGTCATCCCACCTTTCCTATCTTTTAGGTAAATTTGACAACTCCTACATTCTCACTGCAGCGGCCTATAACGCAGGAACGACGCCTGTCTATCGCTGGATTGAAGAGCGCGGCAATCCCCATACAGGTCCCGTTGATGTTGTTGATTGGGTCGAACTTATTCCTTATTCACAAACACGCGATTACGTCATGCGGGTGATGGAAAATGTGACCCTTTACCGTAGCCTTGACGGCTCACCGAAGAAGACACTTATTGAGGATTTGAAGTAATTTGGTTTTTGTTATTCATCATTAGACCCATAACCATCATAGAATTGCTCACGTTCATAATCAGTAGAAGAAGATTCATGATCAGAATGTTGCGTAGTGACGGTTGGAGGTAAATCTGGGTGAGGATGACTCGAAGGAACTTGAGTAGAAGGATGCTGGCTTGTAGACGGGGAAAGCCCAAATCCACTCAAAACAGGAAGAAGGTCAACTACAGCAGGTGTTGTTAGATGGAAGAGCGTAAGAGAGCATCCTTCAGAACTATGTCGCGTATGGGAAAAAGTTTTTTCAATTATACTTAAATTACAGATGTCATCATCAACTCCACATATATGTGAGAAGACTCTTCCTGGATAAGCAATCTCAAGAGCAAAGGCTTTCATACGGAAATAACGAATGGTATCAAAATTAGTTACGGATTTTAAAGCAACAACTCTCCCATTTTTATATCCTCGAAGCTTAACAGCTCCTTCACAACCAGCTGAGAAGTCTTCCAGCTCGGATTTTTGATGAGACGTCACATCAAAAAAATGACCTAAGCCTAATTCTACAATAGCATTTTGAACAACATCATCAAGATTATCCCAAGCCGTAGCAATGACAACAGAAATTCCTTCTTCTTTAAAATAGTTAAGAGCTTCTAAAATATTATCTTTTAATGTATGCGGGGTGGCATGTTGTGTTTCCTTTGTTACAACGCCATGACAATCAAGAATGACACCGATATCCTCAGCTTTTACCCCTGTTTCCCTAAGAGTACGAACATGGGTTACGACTTCATCAATTGATTCGATAGGTATACGTTCTGCATGGAGCGGCAAGAAGTTTAGATTGAGGGTAAAAAGAAGGGTTACTGCAATAAATACTTTTGATAAAAACACAACAAATTCCTTTAAGTTTAAAATTTTTAATTACTCCTCCAGCGTTTTAATGATCTCTTCACACATCTTTTTCGCGTCCCCAAAGAGCATCAAGGTGTGATCGTGGTAGAAAAGATCATTATCTACGCCTGCATAGCCAGGAGCCATGGAGCGCTTCACAAACAAAACGGTCTTAGCCTTATCCACATCTAAAATAGGCATTCCATAAATGGGGCTTTTGGGATCGGTTTTCGCTGAAGGGTTGGTCACATCATTGGCACCGATAACAAAGGCCACATCCGTCTGGGCAAAGTCACGATTAATATCATCAAGCTCCACCACATCATCATAAGGCACATTGGCTTCTGCAAGGAGAACATTCATGTGTCCGGGCATACGGCCCGCCACAGGGTGAATAGCATATCTTACTTGAACGCCTTCACTTTTCAGGATATCTCCCATCTCACGCAAAGCATGTTGAGCTTGCGCCACAGCCATACCATAGCCAGGCACGATAATGACGGACTTCGCATTTTTCATGATGAAGCCAGCATCTTCAGCACTACCCGCCTTATAGGGACGTTGCTCCTTACCACCACCTGTAGAAGCAGCAGCTTGATCCCCACCAAAGCCACCCAAAATAATATTGAATATAGAACGATTCATTCCTTTACACATGATATAGCTGAGGATCGCACCGGAGGCGCCCACCAGAGCTCCTGTGATAATCAAAAGGCTGTTACCCAGGGTAAATCCAATACCGGCCGCGGCCCATCCTGAGTAGGAGTTCAGCATAGAAATCACAACGGGCATGTCCGCACCGCCAATAGGCAGAATTAAAAGGAAACCCAACAACAAAGACACAAAAGTCACTGCCCAAAAAAGAGTATGGGATTCAGAAGCCGCAAAGAGGCCAATCAATACTACGAGCCCAATGCCTAAGAGAGCGTTCAGAGGATGTTGCCCTGTAAAGGTCAGCGGATTACCAGAAACAAGGCCCTGAAGTTTAGCAAAAGCAACGACGGATCCTGTAAAGGTAATGGCTCCAATAGCAACACCCAGGCCCATTTCCACAAGGGAGCCAACCGCAATGGAGCCCACATTCCCAATATTAAAGGCATAGGGTTCGAGAAGGGCTGCAGCGGCTACACACACGGCGGCAAGTCCCACAAGACTGTGAAAAGCAGCGACTAACTGAGGTAAGGCAGTCATTTGAATTTTCTTGGCAATTACGGTTCCTATAACACCGCCCACGATAAGGCCGGAGATGATCCAGCCATAGCTGGAGACGATAGGGGACGCTAGGGTTGTCCCAACGGCAAGGAGCATTCCCACAATTCCAAAGGTCAGGCCTCGCTGGGATGTCTTGGCCGAGGAAAGACCTTGGAGAGCCAGGATAAAACAAACGGAGGAGATAAGGTAGGATAAGGCTGATAAATTTGCACTCACGATCACATTCCTATTTCTTTTTATTAAACATTTCAAGCATGCGGCGGGTCACAACAAAACCGCCAAAAATATTAATGGAAGCCATGACAACAGCTCCAAAGGCAAAAATTTGAGTCAAGGTGTCTTGAGCCGATCCAGCTGCAAGCACAGCCCCCACAATAATCACACTCGAGATAGCATTAGTCACGGACATCAAGGGAGAATGGAGCGCGGGCGTTACTTTCCACACCACGTAATACCCCACAAACACCGCCAAGACAAAGACGGTCAGGCCTAAAAGAAAGGGGGAAATCATTTCCATTATACAGCTCCTTTTTTCTCATTCTGCGTTTTGCCCTCATGGGTCAACGCAATGGCTTGGATGATCTCGTCATCCCAATTAATTTTTAACGTTTTTGAATCCTTATCCATACAAAGGGTTAAAAGATTCAAGAGGTTGCGCGCATAAACGGCGCTGGCATCGGTTGGAATGCGCCCGGGCATATTGGCATAACCTAGAATTTTTACACCATCCTTTTCGACCACCTCTCCAACAACGCTACCTTCACAGTTTCCACCGGATTCAACGGCCAAGTCTACTATGACGGAGCCAGGCCTCATTCCCTTTACCATATCAGCTGTAATAAGGCGTGGCGCTGGCTTTCCAGGGATCAAGGCCGTTGTAATGACTACGTCCGACTTTCCTATCACCTCTTTGATTTTTGCGGCTTGCCGCTCCTTGTAATCCTTGCTCATTTCCTTGGCATAACCACCAGCTGCATCACCAGATTCTTCTGATTCCACTTCAACAAAGGTGCCCCCAAGGCTTTCTACTTGTTCTTTCGCAGCTGCACGCACGTCAAAGACGCTCACAATAGCTCCAAGGCGCTTAGCTGTGGCGATCGCTTGAAGACCAGCTACGCCTGCTCCTAAAATCAAAACTCGCGCTGGAGCAATAGTACCAGCGGCAGTCATCATCATCGGAAAGGCTCTATGGAGAGCATTGGCCGCTTCAATCACTGCTCGATATCCCGCAAGATTACTTTGAGAAGATAAAACATCAATGGCTTGGGCGCGGGTAATACGCGGAGCAAGTTCAAGAGAAAAAGCCGTGATTTTGCGTTTATTGTATTCTTCAATCAGCTCTGCTTTGACATAAGGTTGAAGCATGCCAATGAGAAGCGTCCCTTCGGGCAAAAGTTTGACCTCGTCCTCACCTCCATCCTTTTTGGTCATAGGCGGCAAAACTTTGAGAACGATTTTTGCCTTATCCAAGGTTTTTTCAGGGGTGGCTGCAACCTTAGCTCCTGCAGCTTCATATTGACTATCCGGATATTGGGAACTATCCCCTGCCCCTTTTTCAACGGTCACAGAAAAGCCCAGAGCGATTAGTTTTTTTACCGTCTCAGGCGTGGCCGCAACGCGGGTTTCATAAGGTCTTTTTTCTTTTAAAACAGCAATTTGCATACCAGTCTCATTTCATGAATTCATGTTGGCCCTGACCCTAACACAGGGATTTAAATTTGTGGAGAGGGTTTAAGGGGTAATTTCGCCCGAGGGAGCTTTCAGAAGATCGACAGCTTCAATCATAGCCTTTACTTCTTCCTCTCGCGCTTTTTCGTCCTTAAACAATTGGAGAAGACCTTCCGCGATTTTATCTACCCGGCAGTTTTCTTGGATATATTCCGGGACCCAGAAAATTGGCGTTTCTCTTCTGTGAGAAGAGATCCTGAGCTCGTCCCTACGGGACTCCTCAGGATGACATTTATGTAAAACTTTTGTGTCATCCTGAGACCCTGAGCATAGCGAAGGGAACTCAGGATCTTTTTTGAAAGCCAGTAGAATATTTACCATACAAACATAGGGAATTTTGATGAGAATGTGAGCAATTTTTCCACTCAATGCTCCAAGAGAATACGCAACTACAAAGGGAAGACGGGCTGCCGCTAATTGAAGTGCAACAGTGCCTGAAGCCGCAAGACCAACGTAAGCCCGCTCAAAAACCTCATTTCGTTTGTCTTCTCCTTCAACGATTGTAACCTCCACAGGCCATGTTTTGACTTGTTTTTCAATGGACTCTTTAAGGGTAGGAAGGGTGGGAATGATCACCTTAAGGCCAGGAATTTCTTTCTTCACAAGAGTAACTGTTTCTTTAAAAATAGGCAGCAACATTTTAAGTTCTGAGCGTCGGCTTCCGGGAAGCACACACAAAAGGTTAGGATCCCTCTTACGGGTCTTAAAAGTCATCCTTGCAATAGGATGCCCCACAAAGGTCGACTTAAGTCCATGTTTTTCAAAAAGCGGAGGTTCAAAAGGATAAAGACATAAAAGGTGATCTAAAAACTGCGCAATTTTGCGCGCTCTCCCTGGGCGCCAGGCCCACACGGTGGGGGCCACGTAATGCACTAATTTTGGTCTTGAAGGAAGTTTATGAAGGCGTTTCATCACGCGAAAAGAAAAATCTGGAGAATCAATGGTAATCACCATATCAGGCTTAACTTCTTGAATTGTTTTGACGGTATAGCGCAAACGCCTAAGAAGATTAGGAAGATCGCGAAGAATACTAAAAACCCCCATTAAGGATAGTTCTTCCATGGGGAAAAGGCTTTCAAGCCCCTCTGCTTTCATGGCTTCTCCACCGATTCCCATAAAACGGACATCCTGGTTTTTCTTCAAGGAAGCCATCAGGTCCGCCCCTAACCTATCACCAGAAGGTTCTCCCGCAATTAGAAAGGTTAGCATTCCGGATGACATTGGGCACTCGCAAGCCCCACGACAAAAATCCCCTTGTCTTGAGCCAGCTTTATCATCTCTTCACGATTCAGAATCAGCGTTCTCCCTGCCTCAATAGCAATGCCCCGCAAACCCGATTTTAAAGCATTTTGAACGGTTCTTAATCCTACCGTTGGGAGATCCACCCGATTCTCTTGCTGACGTTTAGCAACTTTCACCAAAACACCTCCTAAACCCGAACGTTTTAGCGGTGCCACACGCTCAATCAGCCCATCTGTCCCCTCAATAGCTTCAACCCCCAGAACAAGACCTTCTTGAACCACAACGGCTTGCCCCACATCTGCCGGGCTCAAAGCAGACAAAACTTCAATGCCTCGGCCAATGTCTTGCCAGGCCTGGTCATCGAGTTTTTCTGAAGTTAATAGACCTTCGGGTGCTAAAAGTTCCGTCAAGATATCCGTTGGCCCCACAACGTGGTAGCCTTGAACTTCAACCATTTCGATAAGAAATTTTAAAAGATTATCATCGCCAAGCGCTTTTTTCCCCAGTTTACCAAGCCATTTCAGCCCTTCCCAATCGGGGCGAATTTCACTTAAAGTAGGACGGGTCATTGATCCTGCCGCAACTATTTCTTTGATATGATAGTCTTTAAAGCATTTTAAGGCTTTTCCCACTTCTCCAAAACTTACCCAGACATGGGGTAAATCTTGAACAAACTCTTCGTCGGTCTGACCTTTAAAAGCAAGGACAATGTAAGGTCTTTTCTGACTTTTGAAAACTTCAACAAGGACGCGAGGAAGCTCTCCCCTTCCGGCTAAGAGCGCGATAGGAAGCTGATTAGCCGTTATCTGCACGCGCAGGCTCCTTGGCCTCACTTGCTCCCGCTTCCCATTCTTCATCGGGCAGGCTCAAACGCCTTTCAGGGTCTTCGGAAATAAAAGTAAGAAGTTCTTTCACGGTTTGAGCTTCCCCAAGAGTTTCACGAATTTGGGCAATCTTACTTTCAAGTGTTCCTGGGTACCGACGAGACAAAAGTTTAAAAGCATGACGCAATGCATGAATTTCGGCACGCTCAAAACCACGCCGTTTCATTCCTATAAGATTCAATCCCTCAAGGGCCGAACGTTTGGCCATAATCATACCAAAAGGAATCACGTCTTCATTTACACCTGCGGTGCCAGAAATCATGGCATAGGCTCCAATACGTACAAATTGATGAATCGCAGCCAATCCCCCAATATTCACAAAATCTCCAACGGTTACCTCACCACCAAGAGTGGCATTGTTGGCCATAATAACATTGTTTCCTATAATACAATCATGACCAATATGAGATCCAATCATAATATAACAGTTATTACCAACGACCGTTTTCATACGGCCATTAGCCGTTCCCCGGTGAATGGTAACATGTTCGCGAAGGATACACTTCTCCCCAATTTCAAGAGAGGAATCTTCTCCTTTATAATGAATGCTTTGAGGCACAAGCCCTAAGGTTGCAAAGGGAAAAACTTCTGTGCCCGCACCAATAGTCGTATGTCCCTCAACAACAACATGAGAGTGAAGCTTGACGTTCTCTTTTAACACCACATCAGGACCAACAAGACAATAAGGGCCTACAGAAACCCCATTTGAAAGCGTAGCCTTCTTATCAACGATGGCCGTCGGGTGAATTTGATTGGACATGAAAAAACCTTTATAAAAAAATTAATTATCAGCGATCATCGCTGTTTTAAGAGCTTCGGCAACAACTTCGCCATTTACCTTTGCAATCCCCTTAAAACGCCAGACATTCCCACGTCGATGGGTTCGGAAAACTTCCAAATGGAGCACATCTCCCGGAAAAACCATTTTTCGAAAACGCGCTTCATCAATTCCTAAAAAATAAACAAGCTTATCTTCGTCATAAAGATTTAATGAATGCATAGCAAGGGTTGCTGCCGTTTGAGCAAGAGCTTCAATAATCATCACCCCAGGCATCACTGCTTTCTTTGGGAAGTGCCCCTTAAAATACCAATCATCTGCGGATGTTGTTTTAATGCCTACGGCACTTTCTCCCGGAACAACTTCCGTTAAACGATCCACCATGAGCATCGGCGGCCGATGAGGCAAAATACGCATAATTTGTTCCAAATTGATTTCAGGAAGTTCTTTACTTTCCACGGAGTCTACGTGTGCTTCTTGTGTCGTCATATTCTCTAACCTTTAACTTACTTTTTTCCGAGTCTCTTCAACAAGTTTCTTCAAAACAGCGACTTGGCGAAAATACGCCTTAAACGGCAGTGCAGGACTTCCCATCATCACTTCTTGAGGATCCACATCTCTCATAATGCCACATTTAGCCGCGAGACGGGCCCCAGAGCCAATTTTAAGATTGTCAGCAATGCCGACTTGCCCTCCGGCGGCTACATAATCGCCAACTTTTGTACTTCCTGCAACCCCTGTTTGAGCCACCATGACACATCCCTTCCCAAAATGGACGTTATGGGCCACCATGACCAAATTGTCGATACGGGTTCCAAGGCCAATAATTGTATCCGCTCCACTGCCTCTGTCAACGGTTGTGTTGGCTCCAATCTCTACATAATCGTGAATAAGGACGCGCCCTAATTGTGGCACAGGAACATGTCCTCCCATATCCCCTGGATCCATAAAGAAACCAAAACCACTTTGACCGATGCGCGCACCTGGCTTTATGTTTACATACTTTCCGATGATTGCATGGGAGATGGAGACGTGACTTCCAATAGTTGTATTTTCACCAATAGAAACACCTTCTTCAATAACTGTATAGGGCCCCACGACCACGCCGTCACCTAATTCAACATTTGCACCGATGATAGCCAAGGGACCAATAACCACGTCTTTACCCAGTTTGGCAGAGGGATCAATAATGGCAGTAGAATCAATTTTGCCGACTTTCTTCTCTTGAGAATAAAAAGCAGTGGCTATCATTGCAAAAGAACGATGAGGATACTTAGCCACAAGAAGGGCCATGTTTTCAGGAGCGCGTTCGACCATCCTTTCCCCAAGAACACAAGCTAACGCCTTCGTCTCTTGTAAAAGAGCCTGGTATTTTGTGTTATGCAAAACCCCAATACACGTCGCATCCGCCTCCTTTAAAGGCGCCACGTCATGAATAAGAAGCGCAGGATCCCCTCGGTAAATCTCGCATTGGCCAATTTTGGCCAACTGTTCAAGGGTAAAGGGACCTTTTTTCTTAAAAAATCGCGGATCTGCCATAGTTCCAAAATCTATTTATTGACTACTGTAAACTATATAACGGGATTTACCGTTAAAGACAAAGAGTTTTTTAATCCCCTACATGAGACGTGGAATTTTCTAAATATTGATAAAAATATCTAGACGACATTACAGCGCATGCAACGCCGCCAGCGCTCTCTTCCGAGCAAAATCGTGATCAACGATCGGAAAGGGATAGGTCGTTCCTAACTTAATTCCTGCCCTTTCTA
>JAIESK010000026.1 GCA_019746105.1 Alphaproteobacteria bacterium | reverse complement strand
CTTCAATAGTTACAATACGCTCTGCTGGGTCAATAAGTTGAGACATTGCATTTAAAAGAGTAGTTTTACCTGAACCCGTTCCCCCAGAGATAAGAACATTTAAACGACATTTTGAAATAATTTTTAATAAATCAGCCATATCTTGAGAAATATTTGAATTTTCTACCATGCGATCAAGAGTTATGTCGGTGCGTGAGAATTTTCTAATAGAGATAGATGTTCCATCAATAGCGAGAGGAGGCATGATAATATTAACGCGGCTGCCATCAGCAAGACGAGCATCAACCATTGGACTTGATTCATCCACTCGCCTTCCAACTCTACTCGCAATACGTCTTGCAATTTGCTGAAGATGGGCTTCATCATGAAACTTTATTTCGTTTGCTTTTTGTAGTTTACCCTTACGTTCTATATAAATACTATAGGGTCCGTTAATTAATATGTCCGTAATTGAATCATCATGAATTAGGACTTCAAGCGGTCCAAGGCCAATCATATCATCGACTAAGGAGGCTGCGAGTTGTTTTTGTTCTTTTATGTTTATTTGAATGTCGTTAGCAATGGTAAATTCGTTAATAAAACTTTCAATTTCCCTTAAAAGTCTATCGGGAGCCATTTGATTGGCAGCTACCAAATCAATCCTCTCCATAAGAGATTCGTAAGCTGTGAGTTTGAATTTTTTAAATAAATCTTCTTGAGATGTTGGATTTGTGGAACTTTTCGAGGTGCTTACCTCCTCTTTAGGTGGATTTTTAACTAAAGGCGGTTTATTTTCAACTTCATCTCCCGATTTTCGTCCAAATCCACCCATGTCACGCTCATTATTTTTGATTTCTTATGTAACTATAAGGTATAAAAATTAAAATTTCTTAAAGATTTATCTCTTAAAGAGATTCCAAATAGAATGAGTTGCTTTTTCTTCATCCTTAATCCCTTGTATGTTATTTGCAAGTTCTTGAATCGGCCTTTTCAAAGGTGTATCTACCTCAAGGATTGTTTTGCCGGCATTAATTAACTCATTGTTAATTGAAGCCTCATAAGGAATGAGATGATCAATTTTACGTTTTAGTGTGTTTTCAAAATCTTCAGGAGAAAGTTTTCCTTCTCCTTCTTTTATAAACTTATTGAGAACTAGAATAAGACGATAGTTTAACTGATCTTCACCAAGATAACGAATAATACGTCCTGAATCTCTGAGACCAGCAAGGGAGGTCTCTGTAACTAAAATATGAATATTTGAATGTTGGAGAATAAATCCTGCTGCTTCATCGAAAGTATGGGGGATATCCACAATAACATAGTGGAAGAGTTTTGAAAGATAACTTAAAAGTTGCTTTATACTATCTTGACTATAATTCTTGGTTTCATTTATAGGTACTTCCGAAGTTAAAATATTTAAACGTTCATTAACTGCAATAAAAAGCCTTTCAAGAAATAATTGATCAACACGTTCAGGATCTTCAAGAGCAGTATTCAAACCATCATTAGATTTTAAATTAAAATATAATGCTACTGTTCCGAAATGAATATCCATATCGACCACGATAACTCGACGTGACCTTTCGTTTGCAAGGATTGTTGCTAGGTTTGTGGTAAGAAAAGATGTACCTACGCCCCCTCGAGCTCCTTGTACAGTAATAATTTTCCCTAACTTAACCTTACTCGCTTTATCCCCTTCCTCTCCAAATATCATACTTTTGAGAGCTCGACTGATAATCTCTGCAAATAGAGGTTTAATAAGATATTCCATAATCCCTAACTTCATGAGATCACGATAAAGACCTATGTCATCTCGGACACCAATAGCAAGAACATTTACTCCCGGCTCGCAAACTTCAGAGAGTCTTGAAAGATCAGAAATAGGAAGATCTGATTTGGAAATATCAATGATAAGATACTCAGGTGATCTATTATGAGAGAAAAATTCAATAGCTTCTTTAACCCCACCTTGAAAAAATTCACTGTTTTCCACATTAATTTCTTTTAAACCTTCTTTAATAGCCTCTGAAGCTTCTTGATCTTCGATAAATGCTATAAGTTTTTTAGGTTTTTCTTTACCTTTTGAAGGGGTCATTAGTAACTTCCTGTGCCACTAGAAGAATTTGATGAAGTTCCTCCCCCACCTGAAGAGACCCCTTCGCTTGGGGAGACGTTAGTTGAAGTGTTCAAAAGTTCTTTGATGTTGTCTTTACGATAGCGATCAACACCAGCAGCTATAACAGTTCCATCAGATGCTCCTAAAGAACGACCTCTAATAAGATCGCGAGGATTGGCTACCATCATCCCTAAATTTGCAACCGTTGCACATCCAAAATTGCTAGGTGCCTGGGCTTGTCTTGCATCTCCGATAGGCTGTGAAAAATCTGCACATGATGGAGGAATGACGAGATACTTCTCAAGGACAAGATTTACCCCTGATGAAGAGGAAGTTGTGCTCTTAAGCCCCCTTTCTGTGGGTTCAACAGTGATCATATCATAAGCAATTCCATGCTTAACAAGTTCCCGCTGAATGTCCTTAATCCTTTTTTTAGAATGACCATCATTTTCTTCAAGAATAACAGAAACAGACGAAGGGGGTTCCGCATTAGCTTTGAGAAATCTAGCAAGAGAATTACGCTCCATCTCACTAAAGGCATTGTCTTTAGAGAAATAATGAATTTTATGGTAAAGGGTAGTTCTTTCCACTTTATTTTCTTTAGGGCTTTCAGCAGGAGTCCAGTCCACAATTTCTGGCGCACATCCCGAGAGCAAAGCGGTAAATAATAGAGCGTTATACTTAATAAATTTCATTTATCCTCTCCTATTCCATGCTAAACCCAGCTGGACCTATCAAACGTACTCCGCCAGGACCGTAAGCAGGGGCTTGACCTTTTGCTGGTGTTTGCTTAACAAGGCGACGATCAAGAATCTGTTCAACAAACGTGGCATAATTTAGGCCATCCGTGGGAAGAACCATTTCTTTTCCTGATGTAGGTTCGACAAGATAAGGTGTGACTAAAATGACGAGTTCCGTATCTCCTCTATTAAAGGAGTTGGATCTGAATAAGGGTCCTAGGACGGGTAGGTCAGCCAAGCCTGGCAAACCTTCAATTTGAGAGCGAACTGTATTCTTTAAAAGCCCTGCAATGGCAAAGGTTTGACCACTTCCAAGTTGAATCGTTGTCTCAGCCCTTCTTGTTAGAATACCTGGAACAGAAACTCCAAATAAGGTAATACCTGTAAGGGGATCTAACTCACTGACTTCAGGACGAACGCGCATACTAATTAGGTTTCCGTCAAGAACAGTGGGCGTAAAAGCCAAGCTCACGCCATATTGCTTAAATTCGATGGTTATATTTCCAAAATCTTGCGGAATAGGGTAAGGAAACTCACCGCCTGCAAGGAAACTTGCTGTTTCCCCAGATACAGCGACAAGATTGGGCTCAGCTAAAATAGTTACCAGTCCTTCATGGCTGAGTAAATCAATAGCAGCATTAATATCAACGTTGGAATTTCTATAACCAAAGCCGATAGCACTGACATGATCAACACCTGCTATGGCTGGTTTTTGGAAGATAGAAGTTACATCATTGGTTGCAATGGGGGTCGCTGTAAAGGGGGCTCGATTTCCGAGAGCTCCAAATTTAAACTTTCCTGTGTTTCCAATAACATCTTGCCAGTTGAATCCAAGTTCATTAATAACGTTTCGTTCGACTTCAGCAACTTTTACTCGAAGATTAACTTGAACAGGGGGCTTAATAGTAAGTCGATTAATTATAACGGAAGTATTTGTTTGAGAATTTCCTTGCGAGTTTACTTGTGTTGTGCCTCCTTGATAATTATTAAAATAGTTTTGAGCAAGAGACCTTATATCATCTGCAATTTTCGGTGAATCTACTGGCCCTTCTAAAAGAACTCCCCCTGGTATTGCTGTAACTTCAATAAGTTCACGTGGATCATAGGGAGCAATTAATTTTCTTAAATTAGTAAGGTTAGTATTAACAATGATTTCTGCGTTAAGAATTTCTTTTCCCTGATTGCTCATAGCAAAAAGCTTTGTAGACCCCACGCTTTTTCCAAAAACGTAAGCTGTTGTTTTATTGCTCAGTTGAACATCAGCAATATCTGGATTAGCGATAAAAATCTCTGAAACTTCTTCATCAAACTTAATAAGCTGAGCGCCGTCAACATCAACGTGAATATTTTTAGCACCGAGAGCTGATAAAAAAGCTATAGTGAAGATGACAGCAAGAGAACTCTGTTTTCCTATCCTTTTTAATTTTTTCATAACTTTTTTTATCATTTATTACTTGCCTTATATGCTACTTAACTAGTTTTATTTATTTACTTGAACTGTTGTTTTTTCCTTGCCCCGCATGAGAGTCACCATACCTGTAAGGGGTTTTTCTACCGTTACCACTTCCTTATTTGAAATGCTATGCAAACTTAAACTTAGTGATCCTTCCTTTGCTGCAGCCGTAATAAGATCTGCTTGACCAGGAGATACCTCAAGGGTAGCTACTTTGGGGATGGAAGTAGTGCTATTTGCTGGTTTTTGGGTGGATTCTCCCATAACCGTATCGAGGGCGAGTACCTTTATATTATTAACTACTGCTGTTGTTTGCCCATATTGCTGTGCGGCAGTAGGTGAGATGGTTTTTGATAAAAGGACATCAACATAATCTCCAGGTTGAATCAGTCCACTACTTATAGCTTGGGGCGTCACATCAATAGATATAGCTCGCTTTCCTGGAGGGAGAAGAGCGGCTAGAATACTTTTTTCACCTGGCTGGACTAAATTTGTAATAATGACTGGTTCTCCCGTGTCAATATGCTCTAGGATAACGGAGCCAGTTAAACTGTCGAGTTGAATGGTCCCTTCTTGGATGTAACTGTTATTAAGCGAATTATTTGGCCAGGATTGCCACACTAAATCTCCTGGTTGAATTTTTGTTCCTGTATCTAGAGATTTACTGGCAACAAGAATTTTTAAAGCTCTAGTTTCCTGAGCTACCGGCGCTTCTTTTGGAGCTTCTTCTATTAAAAAATATCTAGTTAAAAAGGCCACGGCAATTGCGAGAAGTAAAGCAAGCACTAACCCTATGATATCTTTGAACTTCATCTAATTATCTCTCCCGCCTCTAAACTAGAGAATATCATGATGATTGCTCCAGTTGCAATTGCAACTCCGTAAGGGATTGTTTTAGGTTTTATATGTTCACGTTTTCCTTTTTCAGGTCCAATACCACTTCCTATCCAGATAGATTCCAAGAGAGGAATACGCACTTCTAGTTTTTGAATGAGCATCCAAGTGAGATCGGAAAATCTTGAAAATGGATATTGGGCAATAACATATATAAGAGCCAGTCCTCCCCCTGCAATTGATGTATATAGGACAAATGGAATAACATCAGGGTATCCCATCCATAAGGCAATGACAGCGAAATATTTAGCATCTCCGGCCCCAAAAATCTTTGCAAGAAAGAGAATGAGGCATACAAGAAAAACGGCTCCAAAAGTGATGAAGGAATTCATGATCTCATTTAAACCCAAGGTAAAAGGAGCAGTAAGGCCAAAAAGTACCAATAGTCCAATTAAAAAAAGATTAGGTATGCGATAGAAGCTAAAATCATAAACAGCAATAAGTATATTTATAAAGATAAAGAGTGCTTTTATACTTAAGATCATCGTTCTTTCTCCTTTAATGTCTTTCTTGCCATTTGCGTGTTTGATCTAAAGGAGGAGTATTATTTTTAGGAATGATTCCTACATAATCCTTGGCGTCACGGATAGCTTCTATATAAGATAAATTGTTTGTGACCATATCGTCGGATAAGTCAACGCGTCCTATTTTTTGTGCCATGGCTTTATCTCCAGCAAGTCCATAAGCTAAAGAAAGATTTTGCCGGACACGTGGAGTTGCATTTGGTGAACGAGAAAGACGTTCAAGAATACGAATCCCCTCACTCTCATTCCCTGCAAGAGCCATAGAAAGGGCGAGATTGCTTTCATAAGAGATGGCTAAAGGATCTACTTCCATCGCTGCTCGATAATTTGCTTGTGCGTCCATGTGATTTCCAAGCATATCTTGTGCAATGCCATAACCATTCAGGGCTTTAGGGCAGCGTGGATTTAAGCAAAGGGCCTTTTCAAAAGCTTCTAAAGCATTTTCAGGTTGATCCATGACAAGAAAAACCATACCAAGTCCTGTGTAGGGACTGGAAAACTTTGGAAACATAGTGATAGCTTTATCAAAAGTTTGCTTGGCTTCTTGAACAGCATTGGCGTCTAAAAGAGAAAGCCCTAAACCCATATAAGCTGCTTCGCATGAAGGGTTGCCTCTAACCTCACACACAGCGCTTTCCTTAATTATGTTTCTGAAATCACTAATAGCTTTAGGGAGATCTCCCCGAGCCCTTGCCATTTGAGCGGCTGCTAAATCAGGACAATCCTCTTGAGGAGGCGAGATAAAATCTGTTGCACATCCCGATAAAAACCCTAAAAAACTCACTGTAAATAACGCCTTAAAACATTTCACGTTAGAAATCCCTGCATAGGTTAAATTTAACCAGAAGTTAACATAAATTTTTATAAAACTATAGGCTAAATTTTTTTATAGGCTTCTAAAGAGATAAGTTAATAAATTGCTGGACAGCGACTCATAATTTATGAGAAATACAGAAATGTTTCCAAAGATAACATCAAAGGCATTAAAGCCACCTCCTTCTATTCCTCTAAGCATTTGGGTCTTAGGAAGCGTTTCTCTTTTAATGAAAATTTCTTCCGTGATTGTTTATAGTCTTACCCCTTTATTTGTGACTCAAGTTTTAGGAGCAGGTACCCTTGCTATAGGGTTTTTAGAAGGATTTGTAGAGGCGATCGCTCTTTCGAGTAAAATATTTTCAGGTGTTTTGAGTGACTGGATACATAAGAGAAAAGGAATAATTGCCTTTGGGTACATTCTTGCTTTTATTTCTCGCCCCCTCCTGGCTCTGGCGACAACGATGGGTGGCGTTTTTCTGGGGAAAGCTTTTGACCGTGTGGGGAATGGACTTGATGCAACCCCTAGGGATGCCTTAGTAGGAGATCTCGCACCTCCTGAAATAAAAGGGGCTTGTTATGGTTTAAGAGAATCTTTATCACGAACGGGTGCATTTGTTGGATCGTTGATTACTGTCGGACTTCTGTGGGTAACGCAAAACAATTATCCTCTTATTTTTTGGATAGCCTCAATTCCTACAGTCCTTGCTCTTTTTCTTTTGATGACTTTTGTTAAAGATCCTTTAAGTGAAAAATTTCAAAAGAAAAAAACTAAAAAGCATTTAGAACTCAATGATATTCTTGCTCTTCCTTTAAGATTCTGGCTGACAATTTGTTTGAGTGGGCTTTTTATGCTTTCAAATTTTTCTGGAGCTTTTTTAATTTTAAAAGCCGAAAGTACAGGGTTGGATATTTACCTTATCCCTCTTGTGATGGTGATTCAAAATGTAGCCACAGCTTCTACGGCTTATCCTGTGGGATACCTTTCTGATAGAGTAGGGCGCCGTTCCATGATGGCATTGGGTATCTCTCTTGTTGTGATTTCTGATCTTTTTTTAGGGTCTGGGCAGACTATTTATTTTGTTCTTTTTGGAGTATTTCTTTGGGGAGCTCAAATGGGAATTACGCAAAGTCTTTTGGCTATATTTTTAGCCGACGCTTGTCCTCAAGATTTGAGAGGGACGGGTTTTGGTCTTTTTCACCTTATCAACGGGTTGTGCCTTATTGTAGCAAACATTATCTCAGGATGGATTTGGAGCGAAGTAGGGCCTTCTATCATGTTTTATTTCAGTGCAGCTTTTGCTGTAAGCTCCTCTTTGATCTTGCCCTTCGTCCATAAAAAATAGTTTAAAAATTACTTTTTTTGAAAAGTGTCTCTTAACTTTTTCCAATAGGTAAGCCTTTTTTGTACTTCGCGTTCGAATCCTCTTTCTGCAGGCTGATAAAAAATTTTGCGAGAAAATTCTTCAGGAAAGTAATTTTGTCCAGAAAACCCTTCTGGTGTATCGTGATCATAAATATATCCCTCTCCATATCCCTCCGTTTTCATCAACTTGGTAGGAGCATTGAGAATATGTTTTGGAGGCATTAAGGAACCTGATGAACGGGCTTCTTTGAGTGCTTTTGGAAAAGCGCGGTAGAGCGCATTTGATTTTGGAGCAGTGGCTAAATACACCAGTGATTGAACAAGAGCCAATTCACCTTCTGGGGATCCAAGACGTTCAAAGGCTTCCACGCCTGCCAAGGCTTGAATCAAGGCTTGGGGATCGGCAAGACCTATATCTTCTGAGGCAAAACGTATTAATCTACGACCAATGTAAAGAGGATCCTCTCCTCCTTCCAGCATGCGTGCAAACCAATAAAGAGCCGCATCTGGATCTGATCCTCGCAAGGATTTATGAAGAGCACTAATGAGGTTGTAATGACCTTCTTGGGCTTTATCATAAAGGGGAGCGCGTTTGCTTACAATTTCAGAAATTTCTTGAGGACCAAAAGGACTTTTTGGATTTTCCTCAGAGATAATCTCCGCGAGATTTAAAAGTGTACGTCCATCCCCATCAGCCATGTCAATAAGAAGTTCTTTGGCTTCCTCTGTAAGAGGAAGGGAATGGTCTAAATATTTTTCAGCACGCCTTATGATTTCTTCTAAGTCCTCTTCTGATAAACGATGTAGGGTAAAGACTTGACATCGCGAGAGAAGAGCTCCGTTCAATTCAAAGGAAGGATTTTCTGTTGTTGCGCCGACAAGGGTTATGATTCCCTTTTCTACATAAGGCAAAAAGCTGTCTTGTTGAGATTTATTAAACCGATGAATTTCATCTACAAAAAGAAGAGTTGATTGACCCATATCAAAAGATTTTTGAGCTCCCTCAAAAATCTTTCTCAGATCAGCTACACCAGAAAAAATAGCCGAAAGGGAGACAAAAGGAAGATGGCAAGATTGAGCGAGTATGTGGGCAAGAGATGTTTTTCCAGAGCCTGGTGGACCCCAAAAAATCATAGAATACAACTGTTTTTTTTCAAGCATCCGAGTCAAAGGCTTATTGGGTCCAATAAGATGATGTTGGCCCACAACATCTTCTAACGTTTGAGGACGCAACCTTTCGGCGAGAGGAGTTGGTTTTTTAATCACTATCTCTGACTCGAAAGGCGACAACCTCACGTCCACGAAGAAGATGAATCGTCCATTCAGGTACTGTTTCTTTTAGAATAGAAGCAACATCATCTTTGGTTCGAATTTTTGTTTTATTTATTGTGAGAAGAATGTCTCCAGGTCTAATTCCTAATTGGGCTGCAGGACTTTTCTCTGAAACGCTTGTGATAATCACCCCTTGACTCATCGGACTAATGCCGATTTCAAGAGAAAGTGCTGGAGAAAGATCTATAATGCTTGCCCCTTGGAAGGGACTTTTTTCATTAATGAGGAGGGGACGTGGATCCTTAGCTTCATAAGGTTCTTGTAAGGAGAGAGATAGCTTTTGCTCCACCCCCTTACGAAATATGACAAGGTCCACTTTCTTTCCTAAAGAGGCTGTTGCCACCCGATAATCTAAAGCAGCATCATCTTCCACTTCTTTTCCATCAAAGGAAGCAATAAAGTCGTCTACCTTAAGCCCTGCTTGATCAGCAGGGCTATTAGGATAAACACCTTTAACGATAACACCGTAAGGATGGGA
This sequence comes from Alphaproteobacteria bacterium, assembly GCA_019746105.1. Lineage (GTDB taxonomy): Bacteria > Pseudomonadota > Alphaproteobacteria > UBA9655 > UBA9655 > UBA9655. The sequence goes on along the minus strand of JAIESK010000026.1, from coordinate 8,919 downwards.
TAGACCGAGTTTATGAGCAAGTTCACTATCTACAGGGATAACTTCAATACCCAGCCATGGACGCGTTATTTTTCCTCCTCTCTCAATACTATTCATGATGGGGATAGCGAGGCTTGTGGGGATGGCAAAACCGATACCCATAGAACCGCCTGTTTTAGAATAAATGGCTGTATTAATACCAACAAGTCGCCCATCTGTTGTGACGAGTGGTCCTCCAGAATTCCCAGGATTAATAGCCGCATCGGTTTGAATAAAAGAGCGATAATCATTAATGCCCTCTTGACTACGGGAGAGAGCAGAAATGATGCCTGAGGTAACTGTCTGTCCAACTCCAAAAGGATTTCCAATGGCTAAAACAATATCGCCAACTTCTAAGTCTTCCTGAGGACTCACCGTTAGAAAAGGAAACTCTTCTCCGTCCTCTATTTGGAGGAGAGCGAGATCTGTTTTTTTATCGGTGGCCACTAATTTTGCCACATATTCTTGTTTGTTTGAAAGAACGATGCGGATGACATCGGCGTTTTCAATGACGTGGTAATTTGTTAAAATAAGTCCATCTTTGCTTACAATAACTCCTGAGCCTAAGGAGTTCTGTTCATTGCTTTCGTCTGGATTAAGATTATCAAAAAATTGTTTAAAGAAAGGGTCGTCCATAAAAGGGGAACGGGGGTAATGAACTTTCGCTTCTTGAAAGGCATAGATGTTAACAACAGCAGGGGCTACTTTTTTTACAACAGACGCATAACTGAGAGTGATTTCTTCTCGGTGATGAGGGACTGCTTTACTTTCTTCCTTAATTTTAGGTTCAACGTCTTTACATGCGGTTAATACAATGCAGAAAGAGAGAAGAAAAAACGTTGATTTTAAAAAGCTCATTTGCATTATCGCCTGTTCATTTTTAAATAAGAGTTAAATGTAAGTGTATCATTGAGTTGGGATGGACGAAAAGAAAAACTTTACAAAAGCTTTTGTTGACAGCTAAAAGATCAAGAAACGTGAAAGTATCTTTTTCCTATGATTAAACTTGAAAATATCACAGTTCGAATGGCCGGGCGAACATTAATTGAAAACCTTTCTTTAACGCTTAATGAGGGTCATCGTTATGGACTTATTGGTCGCAACGGTACGGGAAAATCTACCTTTTTTAAGGTTCTTCTTAAAATGCTTCATCCTGATACGGGCCATTTAGAAATACCTGCAAGAGTTCGTTTAGGTCATATTGCCCAAGAAGCCCCTTCTGGAGCAGCAACTCCCCTTGAAGTTGTTATGGCCGCTGATCAAGAGCGGCTAGAATTGATGAAGCAGCTGGAAGAAGGGCATTCTCCCGAAAATATGGCTGACATTTATGAACGTCTGATTGCTATTGATGCCTTTACTGCTGAAAGTAGAGCTTCGGAAATTTTAGCAGGTTTAGGATTTTCTCAAGAAATGCAGAAAGAGCCCCTCTCTACCTTCTCGGGGGGATGGCGCATGCGTGTGTCTTTGGCGTCTCTCCTTTTCTCAAAGCCAGACTGGTTATTGCTTGATGAGCCTACAAACCATTTGGATCTTGAGGCCACCTTATGGCTTGAAGATTATCTCAAGCGTTATCCTAAGAGTCTTTTGATTATCAGTCACGATCGTCATTTGTTAAATGCGGTTTGCGATCGAATTCTTTTTTTGCAAGGAGAAAAAATTCAGTCCTATGGAGGTAATTTTGATACCTTTGAAAGAACATGGAAAGCCCAACAAGAATCCTTAAAAGCCCAGCATGTAAAACAAGAAGCTCAGCGTAAACACATGATGGCTTTCGTTAACCGTTTCAAAGCAAAGGCAACCAAGGCTAAGCAAGCACAAAGCCGCCTGAAAGCCCTTGAAAGGATGGAGTCACTTCCTGAAATTATGCATGATCCTGAGGTTCGTTTTGATTTTCCTCAACCGGAAAAATTAGCGCCGCCTTTGATTGTTTTAGATCACGTTAATGTGGGATATTCCCCCAAAATCAGTATTCTCAAGGGCTTATCGCAACGTATTGATGCGGAAGATCGTATCGCCCTTTTGGGGGCCAATGGAAATGGAAAGTCAACGTTTGCCAAGCTTATCTCTGGGAGACTTTCTCCACAACAAGGAGAAATCTCTCACTCAAAAAAATTAAAGGTAGGTTATTTTGCTCAGCACCAAGTTGATGAGTTTGACCTTGAAGTAACCGGCTTTGAGCACGTGCTTCGTAAATCACCAAATTTATCTCCAACGCAAGCACGGTCTCTTTTAGCCGGTTTTGGGCTTATGGGGCAGAAGGCAGATGTTAAAGTAAGAAATCTTTCAGGGGGAGAAAAAGCCAGATTAAATCTTACTCTGATTTGTTTGGATAAACCCAACATTCTTGTTTTGGATGAACCCACGAACCATCTTGATATGGATTCTCGTCAAGCCCTCATGATGGCTCTCAATGAATTTCAAGGAGCGGTTATTTTGATTACCCATGATTGGGATTTGTTAGCTTCTACTATGGATCGACTATGGCTTGTCGCTGATCATAAAGTTATGACTTTTGAAGGAGATTTAGAAGACTATCGACGGATGATTTTAAAGGGAGAGATGGGCGCTCCTAAAATTCAAAAGAAAAAACAAGTTTCTCAAGTAAACGTTGATTTGAAAAAAAGAGTTTCTGAAGCCAAACTTAAAGTAGAGGCCTTGATGACTTCTCTCGAAAAAATCAAAGAAGAGTTAAATGACCCGGATCTTTACACTCATCACTCTGAATCTCTTGGTACTCTCATGAAAACCCAGCACCAGATTGAACATGATTTGTCCCTTGCAGAAGAAGCTTGGTTAAAGGCTGAGGAAGACTTAGAATCTGTTGACTAAATAGCTAGCCTACATATAGCCAAAATAAAGTAAAACTAAACCAATCAAAAGCGTTATAAGCATCATTATGTTATAGGATGCTTTATCTTCTACGCACTTTACCGTCTTTTTGATTACAAATTCAGGGTAAAATAACCTCATAACTCCCTTTAAGAGGGTAAGCCATCCCAATATTGTAATAATAACTCTCCAATCCATGACCCAAATATTATGGCTGACAACGATGAGTATCCCAAGAATGAGAGCTAAAATGCCACTAAACAATAAAAGGCTTGGATTTTTAAGCATATCTAACATCATGGGTTTTAACTCGCTTGCTTTGAGCATAAAAGCAACACTGACGATGACCAGGTAAAGTCCGATGGTTTTGGCTAAAAAGATAGATAATACCATTTTTTTCTCCATTAATTGTGTTTAACTAAAATTTTTTATTATATTACAATTATACATATTTTTATTCAAAAATAGTAAATTTTTCGACGGCGCTTTTACTAAATATGTCATCGTAAATCTGTCTGCCTGAGCTTGCACCTTTTCGATAGCCTCTGTATAAAAAGAAGAGGTGCCCGTAGCTCAGCAGGATAGAGCACAAGATTCCTAATCTTGGGGTCGGAGGTTCGAATCCTCTCGGGCACGCCAATAAAACACTAGAATTTTTGCATCTTCATTAATAAATAAAAACAACTTCGGAAGCATATCGGAAGCAGAAGAAAGAAATTCAAGAGTAGCTATACCTCAATGAAATGCTTTAATCTCCTTTTGATCTGCCAAATCAAGGAATTAGTCTAGGCTAATCTTGATTGAAGCGCCCCCTTCTTTGGGGAAGAGCAATGCTTCCAAGTTTGATTTCAAAATAGAAATTGATTTCTCATTTATGACGTGTTTAGATTCTTATACGAACTTTTGACTTTAAAGAAAAAACAGGGTAGCAAAAGTCGTTCATACATTATGCATAATAGCGCTCGTATTTCCTACCTTAAAGTTATAGCTACCTGTTTGGTGCTTGTTTTGAATGTGGGATATGTTGCTTATTCCTATTATCGAACCTCTCAAGCCATACAAATTGAAAGAGAAACTCTCTTTTCACAAACAAAAGAAGAGATTAATAAGGCTCTTCAAAATTTTTCAAAGTATCTAAATCTAACAGAAGCTCGACTACTACACGCTGTTGATGATCCAGAGATGACCTCTCGTATCCTTTCTGAAAAAATTGAACAAACTATGACTAAAAATTTCCCTGTGATTATGGGACTTTCTTTTTTGCTTACCGCACAGCCCGGCATCCAGTATACACGATTTGGGAAGGCCTTTGATAAGCCCGCTAAACAAGAAGAGAGTATTACTTATCTTGGTAAGGGAAGATTTGAGTGGGTTAAAAAACTTCATAACAAAGGGAAGCAGCCCTTAGGGATGCTCGATTCCATTTTCTCTCTCGAAAGAATTTTGTATGAGCACTTCTCAGAAAACGAGGTTGGCATTTTTCAAGTGGATAAGACTGAACAGGCAAAAAATCAACTTTCCTTCAAAATCGAACACCTGCCTTATGTTATTGTGGTAAGTGGCTCTACTTTTACGTTTTGGCAGTTTCTCTTGGAATCCAAGCTTCAGATTCTCTCTGTCATGCTCTTAAGTTTGGCAGTGCTTTTTGTGGGAATACTTACTGGGGCTTTTGCTATGCAGCGCATGTTTGTTAAACAGCGTGCGTTTATTCATAAGATTCAGGAGAAGCTCAAAGGTTTGAATAAGAAAATTAGCGAGCTGAATCTGCAATTAATCTTTTCTCAAAATCTTCTAAAAAGAAAAGAGGTCGCACAAAAATCGAGAGGCTTTCTCATAAATTCTCTCAATCAACGTTATCGACAAATGGCGGGACAAGCTCAGGCCATTAATATGTGGACCTCCCAGCTTATCTTAGAAGAGGCCCAAAATGACCACTTGCTGCAGAAAATTCATAATGTCTCTCAAGAAGGAACAACTGTCCTCAGACATCTTGTCAATGGATTCCCTATGAAATTCATTGAAGAGGAAATCGATCTTTTAGAGTGCATTGAGAAGATAAAAGAAATCTTCCTCCCTGAAATTATAGAAAAAAATGTTAACATTGAAGTCAAAGGAAGTATCCAAAAACCCCCACGAGTCGATAAAGTTATTTTTAAAATTATCTTACACAACATTTTTCACATTGTTATGGATCGGCTTTCTAAAAATGGCGTTTTTATTATAGAGATTACAAAAGGGACTCCTCTTCAGTTGAGTTTTCATGATAGCGGCTATGACATCGAGCCTAAAATTCAACTTGTTAAAGACCCTTCTCCCCCAGAAGACATTTTGTGTTTAGATCGACTTAGGCTAGAAGGGCTTGCTTCTTTCCTAGACTATAAGCTTTCCTTTGAAAATACTGGTATTTTGACGAACACAATTGAACTAACCTTTCCTATCTTTTTGGAAGAAAGTGAACGTCCCAGCAACGTTGTCAACTTATTTGATTCTAAGGCACATGAGAAATAGAAAAAAAGTTATTTTTATAGGCTCTTTCCTTTTCTTTTTAGGAAACATGCTTTGCTCTTTTGGCAGCAAAGGAGCGCATATAGATTCTCCAAAAGTCCAAAATCTTTCAACCAGAAATGAACATTACGTGAAGCGAAAGCAACTCACTCAAAAAATAAAGAACAATTTAGGGAAGACCGACCATTTTCTAGTGTTAGTTGGAATGGCAGGTATGGGGAAAACACAGCTTGCAAAGGAATATGCACATGATTATGCTGCCCAATACGATATTGTTTGGTGGATAGATGCTAATCAGGACTTACTTCCTCAGTTGAGAGAACTAGGGCAAGAACTTAAAGCTTTTGAAAAATGTTCTATCCCTAGCTCTACGGAAAGAGATCAAAAAAGATGGTTGAGTAACATTTCTGCATGCTGCAATCATTACTTTTTCAAAGGACTGTTTGTAGTTGATGATATAAAAGATAAGAACTTAGCCCAACAACTAAACGAAGAGTTAAAAAATGTGCATATCCTTCTTACATCACGGGACCCATTCATAGACGAGAAAACAATGACACTAAAGTCTTTCACCCGGGAAGAATCTGTAGAGTATTTAGGAAAGCTTCTGCCTGAAGAGCCTCATAGAGCCTTAGATCTTCTTGCAAAAACCTTAAATGACTACCCACTTGCCTTAGCCCAGGCAGCTTCTTACATAAAGTCTTTTCCTTCCTTAACAGTCGAAGAATACCTTAAGCTATATAATGAAAAACGAAAGGTTCTCTGGGAAAAAGAAGAAGGAAGCTCTTCGGATCTTTACCATCAAACAGTGGCAGCCACATTCACACTTTTATTAGACCAACTTAAAAAAACTCATCCACAAGCTTTAGAAATTCTAAAATTTGTAAGTTTTTTAGGAAGCCAAGATATCCCGAAGAGATTCTTGAAAAGATGGATGATTGATTATAAAGCTTGTAATGAATTTGAGTTTCATGAAGCCCTTTCAGCTTTGCTTAAAATTTCCCTTTTTGAGTCAAATAAGGAAAACGATCCGGGTAAAAAAGATGAAAGATACTCTATTCACTCTACTTTACATGCCTTTATTAGAGATCAATTATCAAAAAAAGAACGGGAACAATACCTAAATGAAGTAGCCTTATTCTTATTGTCTTATCTACAAGGAAGTTCTTATAAGTTATGGAAGATTTTATTTGATGATAGGTATCTTGAGTTTCATCTTAAGTCATTATTAGATTTATCTGAAAATCATGATTTTGACTCTAATGCTCTTCTCCTTGCAAGAATTAAGTATTTAAATTTTATATATTTTTTTAAATGTGATTATGAAAATTCAGCAAAAAAAGTAAATGAATTAGAGAAAGTAGTGAATAAAAATACTGAAATTGAGCCTATCGAGAGGGCTAGATTTTTTCTACTTTTAGGAAATATTGCAACAATACATTCTAGTTATGAAGATGCTATCCTTATATCAGAAAAAGCTCAACAAATTTTGTCAGAAATGAATTCGCATGAGGCAAAAGAAGAGCTGTTCTTGCTACTGGTAAATAATCTTATGGATTTTTACAACACAAGAGGAAACTTAAAAAAAGCTGAAGAATCAGGAAAGAAAGCTGAAGCGCTAATACCTTATATCAAGTACCCTACATACTTAACCTTATATTATTTTATGCGCTCTTATCAACTCCTCACTAAAGGAGATTATGAAGAGGCGCTTAGACATGTGGAAATTGCAATAAAAAATTATTCTTCCACTGAGTTTCCTGAACATTTTCATATTTTTAATAAAATTATCAAAGCCGAAATTCTTGCGCGGTTAGAGAGATGTGAAGAAGCCTTAGATCTCTTAAAAAATAACTATAAGGAATATCAAAAATACTATCCAAATCAATCCAATTTCAAATTATTACGAATGGATATGGTAAGAGCCTTTATCTCTTTAAAAAAGGAAGAATACGAGCTCGCTTTCTCTCTAATAAAAGAAACCATAAAAAAACTAAACACGCTCTTCAAGAAAGAAAGCGAGAACCCTATTCAAGGGTTTTCTCATATTATCCTAGGTGAAATATATGAAAAACAAGGTAATTTTATAAAAGCGCTTGAAGAATATAAGAAAGCAGAAGAAGTTTATACCCACATTTTTAAAACAGTTGAAGTGGATGATATAAGCTACTTATACAAAAATCTAACTATTCTTGGTGAAAAAATGAACGATGACTTTCTGAGCAAGCACTATCTTGAGCGTCTTATAGAGCACTTTGGTCTTGATCATAAAAGAACCATTGAAAGCCTTCAGTATCTTGATAAGCATAAGCGCTCGGTTCTTTGATTTTCTAAGTTCTTCCTTACCCAATTGTTCTCTTAACAAACCATTCCACGAAATCTGGATCAACTTTAGGCGGGTTCTTTTTTAAGGTGTAGGCATAAACTTCTTCAAGAAGAAGAAGCGTTTGCTTGACTGTTAGTTTGTAGCCATTGTTCTGAATAACTTGCAAGATACAATGTAAAGACTCATTTAAAAGCTCAGGTGACTCTAAAAAGAGGCCGCTTTCTGCTGGGTGCTTTATTTGTGAGGGTAGGACTTCTTTTTGAACACCAAGTAAGTCTTGAACTGTACAGTCCATTACAGCGGCAATGGCTTGAAGTGTTTCTGCTGTTGGTCTTTTGGATTGACCCCGCAAAATGTTTCTTGCAACATTTATTTTAAGACCGGCCCTACGCTCAAGAGCAGAGATGGAGAGTCCAGTTGAGTCAAGATAATTTCTAATTTTCTTTTGTAAGAAACTCTCCATGGTTTATTTTTTATTCCTCATAAAAAAATCTCTTGTGTTTTTCCAAACTCACTATATATTATTAAATGTAGTGGATTTTAGTGCACCTTGATCCACCTTAACACACCTTAATCCACCTGAAAAGGTATTTTTTAAAGAAGGCAACATAAGAATACAAAGGGGAGTTGATATGAATGAAGATTTTTTAACAACACGTGAGTTGGCCAAGCGATGGAATCTAGAAATAGATACACTTAAAAAATGGAGAATCAAAGGTACGGGCCCTCTTTATCATAAAACAGGAAGGCGCATTAACTATGGCTTAGAAGAAATTGAGGAGTTTGAAAAAAATAAATTACGCAGTCATACTTCAATGCCTGAACCCGCTCCAACTTATCTTTCTAAACTTGAGAATCCTCTCAAAGAAAGAAATTTTTCTAATAAAAAAGGGTTATCTCATCAATCACATTTAAAGAATAAGAGGAGACACAAATGATTTATTAAAAACTGTCTTCTTAAAAGAAGAAAAAAGCACCCGTGAAGTTTTCGACGACGCTCACAGGTGCTCCATGTACAGGACCCAGTAAGGCCTACACGTCAGAGAGTTTAGCGAATAAATTACTAAACGTCTACCTCTCTGATCAAGGTCTCTTTCTTGGGTTCGAATAAAAAAAACGAACTCATAAGGAGTCATTATGCTTAATATTATCGAACCGAAAGACCATCATTTACATACGTCTAAAATTAGCTCGTTATTGAATTTTCTAAAGATCTATCAGAAATTTTCTCTCCTTCCTGA
>JAIESK010000031.1 GCA_019746105.1 Alphaproteobacteria bacterium | reverse complement strand
TGGTATATCGCTATGGACAGTTGTCCGAATGAATACAAAACACGGGATTATGGGCTGAGATGGGGGATCGAGAATATGTTTTCTGATTTTAAATCTAGAGGTTTTTCCTTGATGAAAACGCATATTCGCCTTGCAGATAGGTTAGAGGGACTTATCCTTGTTCTCTCTATTACTCTTCATGGGGCTGTTTCCCTAGGGCTTAGCCATGAAAAGCATCAGCAAGATCACGCCGAAAAAAGGGAGCAAAAAAAGCCCTTAGGTCCCATCTCTCTCCTTTTAAATGGGGCTTATGCTTCCTCCGAAGATGTTGCTGTCTTAATAAATCGCCAGGAACTCTATAGGCCTATATAAACTGATGGGTGGTAAGTAAGTTTAAGTTAAGAGGCGCTTAACTTTATCTTGAACTTATCTACGAAAATATTTAATATGCCTCGATCTAAACATTTTTTATGGGATTTTTATTGAGAACGCTAATTTACTAGGCTTAATCTCGACATAAGCATTAATATACTAGTTTGGAATACTGAAATGGGAAAAAACATTTATTTATCAACTTTTATTTCAGGATTTTCGCCTGTTGTTGAAGAAATCATAAAAAAAAAAATTAAAGATATTGAGATTATAAAATTATCTGATGGAGCTATTTTATATAAGACAAAGAAACTTACTACTGATTTAAAAAATATAGCTATTTTCAATAATACGTTTCTTGTTTTGCAATATTTTCAATTTTCTAAAGAAACTTCTTTTCAACATGTTATAGATCTTATTCTCAAATTTCCTAAAAAAATAAAAAAAAATTTAAAGTTTTCCCAAAGAACATTTAAAGTTTTTTTCTCAAATGAAAACCGTTTTATTAAAGTTGATCCTATTAAGCGAAGCCTTCTAACGAATTTTTTATCAAAAAATTTTAAGTTAGCAAATAAAAAATCGTCTCAACAATTTAATGAATTTTGGTTGGCCAAAAGAACAGGGAATTTTTTCGCTCTAATGCTTCGGATAACAGATAATAAAGCTAATCCTGAAAAAGGAGAACTCAGGCCTGAGCTTGCGTCATTCTTTGTTTACTTGTCTGAGCCTACTCAACAGGACATAGTATGGGATCCATTTGCAGGGTCTGGGTCCATTCCTCTTAACAGAATAGATCTTCCTTTCAAAAAGCTTTATATCTCTGATAACAATCAAAAAAATGTGGACTTAATAAAAGAGAAGCTGAGTTGTAAGAAACATAAATTTAAGCAACATATTACAACGCAAAAACACGATTTTATAAAGGGGCAAATTTTAAACGAAAATTGTAATAAAATTATTACTGATCCTCCCTGGGGATTACATCAATCCATCGAAAATGTTCAAGAGTTTTATTGTCAAATGTTTAAAAAATTTAGTGAAAGCCTCGTTAAAGGAGGCCTTCTCATTATACTTGTTTCAAGGGAAGTTAATTTACAAAATATTTTTAAAACGTTTAATGATAAGTTTAAATTAATTACGACTTTAGAAATTCTTGTCTCAGGTAAAAAAGCTATCATTTATAAGCTTTGTAGAATTTAGAGAAGTTAAAAACTTCTGAATATATCAATTATCTCTTTGTTTGCAGCAATAATGTTTTTATCAGATAGCTTTAAAAGAGATCCTTCAAAGTTTGTTACTTGCCCACCAGATTCCTGAATGAGTAAAAGTCCAGCTGCAATATCCCAGGGATGCAGATTAGCCTGAATCAGAAGGTCATGTTTCCCGCTTGCAAGATATGCAAAATCTATAACGGCCGATCCAGAAATTCTAATTTGACAATAGTTCTTAATAATGTGATTTAAAAATTGTTCTTTTTGTTTAGTATCTACTTTTTCTAGAAAATTAATAACAACTGAGAGTTCTTCAAACTCAACTCTTTGAGAAACATTTAATTTTGATTGTATACCTCTATTATCAATGTAGTAGGCTCCTTTATCCTTTTCCGCCCAGAAAATTTCTTGAGTAATGGGAAGATAAATAAGGCTAGATACAATTTGATTTTTGTTTGGGATGAGATGTTCAAGAGCTATAGAGATTGCAAAATTGGGATTGTTATGAATAAAATTGAATGTTCCATCTATGGGGTCTATAATCCAACGAAACTCGCATTCCTCTAATTTACTATTTTCAATTACACCGCTTTCTTCCGATAAAAAAGCGTAATTTGACCTTTCTGTTTTTAAATATGATAGAAGTATTTCCTCAGCTTTAAAATCCGTTTTTGTCACGAAATCTTTCAAGCCTTTTTTCTGAATCTCAAGCCCAGAAATTGCATAAAAGTCTTCCTTTATAAATGCTGCGGCTTCATAGGCTGCTCTTAACATAAGTTTGATATTTTCAGATTGATTCATACTATTATTCTTCCTTACACGGCCTCTCTAAGATAGAGAAAAACTACTTATTCTTGTGTTTCACATACTTCTATTTCGGTATAAGGGTTACAAGGACCCTAAATCATCAATCATTGTTGTCAATCGTTTTAAAAATCTTACTACTTCCATTCCATTTATTATCCGATGATCCACTGTTATTGAGAGATAAGCATAATTCTTTTTCTCTTTATCGAGGCTTAAAAATAATATAGCAACGGCAGGTTCAACGAGTAAGGGAGACCCCCAGAGGATGTCGCATTCACCCATGTAAGTTAACATAACATGAGGTCTTTCTGCTCCTTGGTCAGTTCCTTGTTGAACAGCTGCTATATGGAGGTGCATTTTTTCAATAAAGGCTTTGAAATTATAGTTTTCTGATTTTGGAATTACAGCTGTCATCAAATCTCCCATTTTATTTTCAACAGCAATTCCAAGACTTAAATGTTCGTATTCGTGCAAAGTTTCAGAGTCAATGAGAAGGGATCGAAATTTTGGAAAGTCACAACATGTTTGAGCAACGCAGTAGGCAAAAGCTTGAAAAATAGAGGCATTTTCTTCATTAGAATTTCCTATCAGGACTTCTTTTGCTTTATAAAGTTTTTTTAATGGTATTCGAGCAACCATTGAAATTGGAACAATATTATTTTTGCTATATTTAAAACGCCGATTTAAAATTTTTTGTTGATCAGACAGCTTGATTTCTTTATATTTATGATTCCCTATTGTAGGTGCTATTTTGGTAATTTGTACTTTCCCTTCTTTTATATAATTATCAATATCTTCTGGCATTAAGCGTTTATCTGGAATTGGGATTGACTCTATGTTAACGCCTTTTTCTTGACAGTACTTCCTTGTTCTTGGAGGGAGATGTCTCAGGATGTTTAAGGAATTTCCTAAATTTTTTTGAGTAATATCGTTTGATAATTTTTCAGATAGAAAATCCTCTTCCTGGGCATTGCGTACGTATTTCGCGGGTTCTCCTTTAATTTTGCCAATGATCGTTCCAACAGGAATGATATCGCCTTCTTTTGCTTCCCACTTGAAAAACTCTCCAGAATAGGGAGATTCTATTTCTACGACAGATTTATCTGTTTCCATCTCATATAAAAGTTCATCTTTATTAACTGTATCTCCAATATTTTTAAAAAATTTAATTATTTTTACTTCTTGTATTCCTTCTCCCATTGGAGGTACAATAACATCAAGAGGAATAATCTTTCGTTTTTTTTCCATATTTTTCTCAGTCTTATTAACCTATTTAAAGTTAATCCTATAATTATGAAACCTGGCTAAGTATACTGCTTTTAAACTCTTGATCCTGCAAAGTTAATTTTATGGCGTCCATAATATCTTTGGTTGAAGGCAGAACTGTAGTGAGCAGATGAGGATGATAAGGAATATGAATGTCATTTCGAGCCACTATTTGAGGGGGAGCATACAAGTAAGTAAAGTACTCCGGATCAGAGGTGATATGTGCGAGGATACTTTCTCCAAATCCTCCCGTTTTATTGTCTTCATGGGCAACAACAAGTCGTCCAGTTTTCTCTAGAGAGTTTTTAATGATATCCCAATCACATGGAACTAATGTACGGAGATCTATTACCTCAATTGAAACGCCATTCTGGGATAGGCACTCAGCTGCCTCTTCCGCCAGATGAACCGTATTACCCCAACTTACTACCGTTACATCCCTTCCCATTCTTATAATCTTCCCCCTCCCAAAGGGAACGTTACCAATTTGAGGAACAATCTTTCTTTTCCTAAATACATTCTTTGGAATAAGAATCAAAGAAGGATCATTATCTTGGATGGCACTCCAAAATAACCCCGCGGCATCTTCTGGACTACTGGGGATGGCCACTCTTATACCTGGAATATGTGTCCACCATCCATCATTGCTTTGACTATGCCATAAACCCGCACCTGGTATGTAAGCTCCATAAGGGGCATAAAGCACCATGGGGCAACTCCACTGGCTACAGCTGCGCCAGCGCAAGCTTGATACTTGAGAAACAAGCTGATCAAATCCAGGGGTAATAAAATCAATAAATTGAATTTCAAAAACAGGTTTATAACCATGAACAGCAAGACCAACAGCTGAACCAATAATTGTTGCTTCTGATATGGGGGCATTAAGAACCCGATCAGGGAATGTGGTACTTAATCCTTTTGTAAAGCCAAAGACGCCACCTTTTGGATCCTCTATATCCTGACCAAACATGATAATTTTTTCGTTTTTTTGAAGGGCAAAATTTAGAACACAATTTATGCTCTCTACCATTGTCAGTTCAGTTGATTTTAATAACAGGGGAGGTAGATTTTCTTGCAGAACGGTTTCTCCATAAAGATGTTTATGAAGATTCATAGATTGAGGCTCTGGGTCTCTTTCGTTGGCCCATACGATTTCAAAAGTTTCGTTGACTTGATCTTTTACGAGAGTTTTTAAGTTAACGAATTCATCCTTTGTTAAAAGTCCTTTTTCTATAAGAAAATCAGAAAACATTTTTATAGGGTCAGAAAGAGAACTTAACTCTTCTTCTGATCTATAAAGTTTGTGATCTTCTCCAACAGTATGTGATCCTAATCTATCAACTTCTCCCCAAAGAATTGTTGGTCCATAACCTTTTCTTGCCTTTTCTATGGCCTCATTTGCATAGCGGAAAACTTCATTAACATCTCTTCCATTAAAATTTTTGAAAAGACCACTATCAAAAATATTGAGGCGAAAGGGTGAAATCTTTTTTGTTTGAGTGCTGATCCCGTAGTGATTATCCTCAACAAGGAATACGATAGGAAGTGTTCTTTGAACAGCTTGACAAACAGCCTCATAAAATTCCCCTTCTCGAGTTGCTGCATCCCCAATACTACATAAGGTGATATTGTTTTGTCCGTCCAACTTTTGCCCCCAAGCGGATCCAGTTGCTGGCAAACACTGGGAGGCGGTAGGGGCTGCACTGGGAAAAACTTTATATTTAACTGAGCCACAATGGGTAGAAGCACTAACCCCTTGAGAACTTGAGCTAATCTTTGCAAAAAAATCTTTAGCAATTTGTTCAGGTGATATGCCTTTACTAATCATATGGTGGTATCCTCTGTAATAAGGATAAAGGTAATCATCCTCTTTTAATAAATACGAAACAGTCATGAGGGCTTCATGTCCTTTACTAGGAACATGACCATAACCCTTACCTTGACGCACTAAAACTGCGGATCTATCATCAATTTCTCGACATTGAACCATTAAGGTTAAGAGATCTAGGTATTCTTTTTTTGTCATAAAACAGATCTCTAAATTTGTTTTTCTATTAAATATTTTACAGACTGTTCTGTAGGAATATTATATTTTTGAGAGTACTGGAGAATTTCAGTAATTTTATTTTGTAAATTATCCTTAATCCAATTTTCAGCACATTGAAGCGATTTTCCCAAATAATTCATGCCTGCAAATACAGCTCCTCCAACGTTCGCTGCAAAATCTGGAATATATAAAATTCCATTCCTATGGAGTCTTTCATCCATATCAGGGGAAGCTAAAACATTGTTTGCAGCACCACATATGATGCTACACTTGAGATTTGAAAGAGTTTTATTATTAACGACTCCACCAATTGCACATGGCGATAATATATCATACTCCCTCTGAAATATATGATTAGGGTTAATAACTTCAAGATCATATTTTTTAGCAAATTGTATAGCATCTTTCATATTAATATCTGCGATTGTGACTTGAGCTCCATGATCTTTTAAATGTTTTGCTAAAAATTTTCCAACTTTCCCAATCCCCTGAATAAGTATACGAAGACCAGTTATTTCATTTTTATTGAATTTAAACTTTATTCCAGCAATCATAGAGTGTCGCACGCCCAAAGCTGTTATCCATGATAAACCATCAAATTCTCCTTCATTAACGACTGGAGAAATAAATTTTGTATGCATTGCAGTTATTCTCATATCGTCTTGAGTAACGCCACTATCGCAGCCTGTAATCATTTTTCCATTTAAACTTTCAATGTACCTTCCAAAGGTAGAAAAATAACTTTCTCTGTCAATCGGGTGAGGAGGCTTAAAGAGAACAACTTTTCCTCCCGCAAAGGGTAAATTTGCAAAAAGGGCTTTATATGTCATAGCATGAGCAAGCTTCTGAGCATCTTTTATTCCATCAGAAAGAGAAGAATAGTGTGAAAGCCGTGTTCCTCCAAAAGCTGTCGGATGAGGGGATCTTTTATCAATGGCAACAACGGCGATAAGGTTTTCTTGAGGTTCGATCCTCATATGGATGTCATACTGGTGATTTAGCAACACATCAATGTTTTCCATAAAAATTTTATCATCTTTACGAATTATTTTTTCCAAAGATCCGGTACTTTTGATGGGAGAAATGTTCATATATCTTAAGTTCTTTCTTTTTGAGAAAATTTGAAAACTTTGTCATTTTATCAAACCCTAACTAAACATTTTTCATGACATTTCTCAAGTTAAAAATCTTCCTCTTTTCTTTTTGGTTTGTGTATTTTTCATTATTTTCATTGGAGATTTTCTTATATGCTAAGGGAGATTACTCCGCTCAGACCACGCTTCATTTTGCGCTGATCATGAGCATAAAGAAAAGTTTGTTAAGACTATCTCTCTTGCTCCCAATTTATGCTTATATTCCTCTCCCCCTCTTCCAAGATCAAAAGTTTTGTACTTGCAACCTAGAGCATGATGAATCATATACCAATCTAAAATAGTTCCTACATTATAACTTTTATAGTCATAGTCCCATGACTGAATGTATTTAATTAGAGACTTGTTCCTGTCAAAATAAATCCCAGATGCGATAATTTTATTGTTATGTATGATCGAGGGGATAATGACTTCCCCGCGAAGCAAAGACTTTTCTATAATTGTTTTCAAAAAAGAAAAATAGGATTCTCCTTTCATTTCATTAGGAATATCTATATTGAATTTTTCCCATAAATTTTTCTTGTGATGCATAAACCAAGAGATGTAGGATTCTAAGCAGGAACCTTTTTTAATAGACCCAAACTCAATTTGAGGAACTTTTGAAAGTCTTCTTGAATAATAGAGAATTTTTTTTAAAACGTTTGGCTTAATCATCTGTTTAAATTCCATTTCATTTTTTGGCAAATCGATGGCCATTGCAATTTCTTGCTCTTTTAATAGGACATTTAAATGAGGCGATGAAATAAAGCTTTGCTCAAGTTCCTGGCTAAAGGCATTTATATGGTTTATCCATATAGAATTGTACTTCACCTTTAAATACAGGCTCATTACCTCAATGATTACCTTCCATACAGGATTAAAAGAATAGCCGTTTTTTAGCAAAATAGTATTATAGTCAGTTAAAGCACCACCCATGAAAGTGAGAATTTTACCATTAGGCGTAGTAATAATGTGAAAGGGAGCTATGGCAATAAGATTGTCTTGTTCAAAACACAGAATAGAAAATAACTCATTATCTTGGCTAATATATTTACAGCAACTCTCGAACCAGTCAAAGGATTGAAATATATCGTATGCACCAGCTTGATATAAGTTTGTCCATAAGTCAGAATATTTTTTCAAATCAGTGAAGGATTGAATAATTTGAGCTCTAATTTCCATTAATTTATTAAGCTTTCGTAAGCAGCTGACAACGCTTTAACGGACTCATCCCAGCTTGCTAAATTGTGAAGTATATTTTGGGTGTTTTTTTGAAGCTGACGTCTTTTATTTTTATTTTGTAATAAGGCAATTGCCATGCTCGTAAAGTCTGAGTCATTTTGTGCCTGAAGAAACCCCTCTGGACTTGTATTCTCTAATCCTTGTGCACCCACTTCAGTTGTAACGATGGCACATTTATGGGAAAGGGCTTCAAGCATTTTTACTTTAATTCCTCCTCCTATCCTCAAAGGACATGCGAATATACCACATTTTTTGAGGTAAGGTGATAAACTCTCTACATTTCCAATAACTTCAATTCCCGCATTCTGCTCCAATTCTTTAATTTCCTTGGTTGG
Organism: Alphaproteobacteria bacterium; assembly: GCA_019746105.1. Lineage (GTDB taxonomy): Bacteria > Pseudomonadota > Alphaproteobacteria > UBA9655 > UBA9655 > UBA9655. Next base: position 9,446 of record JAIESK010000031.1, on the reverse strand, counting down.
CTGATTACCGACAATCAAAAGCTTAACATGAGGAACTGCTTTTTGAACGTTTGGAAATATATTTTTGCAAAAATGCAAAACTGCATCTTTGTTTGGCTTATATTGATAGTTTCCTGTAATTAAAATGCTATTATCGTCTTGCTTGAGATCTTCAAAATCACTATGGTGACTGGCTTGAAAATGGTCAAATCCATTTGTAATGACCTGTATTTTTTTGTCATCAATATATTGAGACATTAAGTTACGATCATATTTGGTTAAAGCAATACACATATCTGCAAATTTCCAAGCTTCTATCTCATATTTTTTTAAGAGGTTATATTGTTTTTCGAGAGTTTGTTGATTTTGAGGATAATAATTTATTTCTTGTCGGAGGAGGTCAAACTCTATATTCTGCGTAGCTAAAACAATCGGAATTTCAGATTTTTCGGAGACATAATACTTCATATAAAAACTTTCAAGATGGATAAGATCAACGAGTTTATTCTCTATTAGATGATCTAAATAGGTTTTTGCCTCATCTGATATAACTCTAATGATTTTATCTGGATAATTTTCTTTATATTTTATATAGTCATTATTTTCTGAATTAATATCTATTCCTGGAAAAACTTTAATATTTGCACAATATTCTTTTAATACGATTACGTTTTTAAAATCTTCAGGATAAGTGTTGGTGACAACAAAGAGAAAAACATTATAAAGCTTTGAGAGTCTTTTGATCAGCTCATATTCTCTCAATCGACCTCCACTTAAAGGGGGGTACGGAAGATGTGACGTTAAGAATAAGATACTTTTCTTTGGCGACAATGTTCTAGTCCTTGGATAATTTTTTCCACGGTATAATCAAGCTGACTTTCTATAAGTGCCGGATAGATTGGCAAATTGAGTAACTCAGTAAACCAAATATATTCAGTGGTTGGGCATTGGCCGTATTTTCCACCTTTTAATCGCCATTCAGGAAGTAAATGAATAGGGAAATACCTCAGAACGATCTCTACACCATTTTGATTTAAGTATTCTGCAAGAGCATTTCGATCGATATTAAACTCTGGATGAATAAAAACTGTATAAAGATGGTAGGAATGAGTGATATGGCCAGGAACTTGCTGAAGTCGAAGTTCTTCTACTTGAGAGAGTTTATTATCAAGATAGGATGCAATATTTTGTCTACACCTATTAAAATTTTTTAGCTTTTTCAACTGAACACGTCCAACTGCAGCACAAACTTCACTTAAATTAGCATTTGTTCCTCTGTGCATGATTTTTAAGCAATCTTCTGTAAAAGCATTTTTTTCGTGGGTATAAAATTCGTAAGGTTCTAATGAATAGGGACCAAATAAAACATTTCGTGATGCAAAAATAGCATCTGGTTCATTCCTCCTTATATTATATATAACTTTTGCCCACTGATCGTTGTTAAATGCGATCATCCCCCCTTCTCCTAAGGTCGAAATATTTTTCATTGAATGAAAGCTAAAACAACTGATATGAGCTGTGGATCCTGACTTTTTTCCTTTATAACTGGTTCCCAACGAATGGGCGCAATCTTCAACCACTATAAAGGCATGTTTATTAGCAAGCTCCATGAGAGGATCCATATCAACCATATGTCCTCCATAATGTGTAATATAAACAGCTTTTGTTTTTGGAGTGATTAGTTTTTCTATTGATCCAACATCTGCACATAGAGAATTAGGATCGATATCACAAAACTTTACAGTAACATTTTTATCTAATAGAGGCTGCACAGTTGCTTGATAACTAAAAGGAGTGGCAATAACTTCATCACCATCTTCTAGTCTAATTAAATGAGTCGCAAATTCAAGAGCTACAGTACAGTTTGTGAGAGAAAAAGCATATTTGATGCCTAAAAAATCAGCAAACTCTCTTTCAAAGGCTTCTCTCTCAACACCACAAGCGAGCGTTTCCTTATTTTGAAGAATACTTCTAATAACGCTGACTTCTTCTTCATCAAATGTTGATCCCTTTTTTAGATAGGGTACAACAAAGTTTGCGTTGCTTCTTTTACGCATAATTTTTAATTGCTTCTTCTTGACTCCCTTTATTACTTTTTATAATTGCTTGTAAAGCACTGACTTGCTCTTGAAATGTCTTTAAATTTTTGCCTCCTAAGGGACACTTAAAAAATAAAGATAATTCCGGAATAAACCCGGATTTTTTGTTTTGATATTGGAAATAAAGAGAGAGTATAGCTAAATCAATTATCATAGGCGCCGCTAGAACTGAATCTTTACAAAGAAGACTTACACGCATGGACATGTTTTCACCCAAAAAACCTTTATAGTCGATCACATCATAAGCTTCTTTATTGTCTTTACGTGGTCGATAATAATCAATGCGAACAATGTGATCATCAACCTCATATCCTAAGGCATCATTTAAAACCTGGCTTTTTTGGTTTATTTTATTAACTGCAAAATTTGGTTGATTGAGTGTTTGGCCATCATTGTTTCCTAATATATTTGTACTATACCATCCTTCAACCGTAAGAGAACGAGCTGCAAAAGCAGATGCAATAACAACTTTCCAATATGTTTGTCCTGTTTTGCCGTCTCTGCCACATAAAACACACCCCTTCTCTTCAGCAAGTTTAACAATAGCCGGAAGCTCGATTGGGTTTGGAGTAAAGTTAACAAAAGGGAAACCTTCTAATAGAAAAGCAATAATGTAAGCTAAGTCCTGAAATTTTTTTCCACTGAGTTTATATATTTCTTCTAATGAATAATCTTTGTAATCTTCATAACTAAAATTTGCTGCTGGCAATATATTAATACCAACCAACTTGAAATTTTGAAACTTTTCACGGAGAAATTTGATATCTTTTCTGATACTATTGACCTGTTCATGTATAGTTAAATCTGGAATTGGTGAGGGAAAAATCATTTTGTTATTTAATTGGTTACGAACTGCAGAATAGGTTTCTCGACTAAAGGGGCTATTTTTATCAAAAGAATCGTCGAAAGAGTTACCTTCTAAGTCCCAACCACAATATTCTATAGCTCCTATACATCCATGCAACTTTGAGGGCCTTTGTTGTGTAATGAGTGTACTTAAAATCATTTCTGGGTTTGATGGTAAAAGAACTACACCCGCTGCAATTGTTGTCCCTATGCTTCCTTGAGCACCAACAGCACACATTAAGATATTTTCTGACATAATCCTCCTTATTTTATAGAAATGACACCCTCATTTCTGTTTTTCCTTTAGCTTGGAGTGAAAAATATACATTTGGTAGCTCCAAATTTTGTTGTAATTAGCTTTTACCCTACATGTTAATTCTCTTTTATAAACGACAAAATGCTATAAGACAATGAAAAAATTTCTAACTTGAAAAATTATGAATGCCAAGCTTAAAGAGTCCTTTAATTTTTAAAAATTAATCTCTGCTTATTTGATAGGTGTTTGATTTTTGTACAGACAGTTAGCATTGTTGAATTGAAAATTAGGAGCTATTTAGACTTTTGATAGGAAAAATTAGCGTAACTCTTTTACGGACAGCTTGATGCATTTATTTAGTTTTTGGATAGCTTTTAAATCTAGAGAAATGTTTTTACTGCTTTCCGTATTTCCGCCTTCGCCCGAATCATACTTTTGAGACTCTTTTTGTATTGTTTCTTCTCTTTTATTTTTTAGATTATCGAGAAGAGTTTTTTGAACCAAAGAGTCAGGCTGATCCAAAATTTGTTCAACTATTTTAATAAGGCTAATCATAAAAATCTCAACAGTATTTTCATCAAAAAGGTCAGAGCAATACTCTATTTCAAGTACAATTAATTTTTGAAAATTCTCATATTTTGGATTCTTTTCATATTTTTTACCGTATTCATTAATCTTGAGGTGAGGAAGATGAGGTACATAATGATTCAAAGTTTTTAGTTCGAAGACAAACTGAGGAAAATACTTCTCAAAGTTGTCAGACTTATCTAACTGATCCATCAAAAGATTAAAAGGCATATCTTGATTGTCGTGAGCTTCTAATGATGTTTCCTTAACTGTTTGAAGAAGTTGACTATAGGTCAAGGTTTGATCGAACGAAGTTCTTAATAACACTAGATTAACAAAGCATCCTATTGTATTTTGGACATTTTTATAATGACGGTTTGTGATTGGAGTCGCAACTAAGATATCATTACTTTGGCTATATATATGAATGAAAGTTTTATAAGCTGCAAGTATGATCATAAATACGGTTGTATTATTTTTCTGAGAGAAATCTTTTAGCCTGTCATATAAATTTTGATCAAACTGATAAGAATAAAACCCAGCTGAGCTCACTTCTCCCTTATCTCGATTATCTGTTGGAAAATAAATAGTGTTTGGTACATTTTCAAGTTTATTAGACCAGTAATGAAATTGGTCTTTAAATTTATTCTCCTTGAACCATTTTTTTTGCCATTCAGAAAACTCCAGATAACTCCTATCAATGGACGGAAGAGTCTTTTCCTGATATAGATGTTTTACATAAGTCTTTTCCAGATCATTGAAAAACACTTTTAGTGACCATTCATCCGAAATGATGTGGTGAAATAAAAATATTAAAACATAACGCTGCTGACCTAATTTGATCATAGTTGTTCGAAATAAGATTTCTTGTGATTTAGAAAATTCATATTCTATATTTTGATTAATGATATTGTTTGTCTTGCGTTTTTGGGTGATATGATCAAGATTACTAAAATCTTCAACATAAATATTGAAAACCACATCATCTAATATATACTGATAAAGAGAATTATTTTTTTCTGTAAATACAGATCTCAAAGAGGCATGTTTGGTAACGATTTCTTGTAAAGACCTATTTAATACCCTTATATCCAAGCCACCTTTTACCTCTAAAATACATGGAATGTTTAAAGCAGTTGTGGAAAGTCGATCTTGTAAAAAGGCATCAATTTTCCACATTCGTTCTTGAGCATATGAAACAGGGTATAAGCGTGATGTCATGTAGACCTCCTGGAGATTTATGCAATATTTTCTAACACATATTCCTTTAATTCAACTAAGCTTGAAAACTTAAAAAACTGCTGAAAAGAAATATCAACATCAAATTTTTTCTGAATTGCTAAAATGATTTTCATAGCTTTTAAAGAGTCCCCCCCTAATGCAATAAAACTATTTTTTTGATCCACTTCTTTTATCTCAAGAGCCGTACACCACATATTATCGAGGGCCTCTAGAATTTTGTCTCGACTTAAATGTGCATTAAATACATCCTTCTTAAGGTTTTCTTCTTTAGGGGCATCTAGTTTGCTTTCTAAAATTTGATCAGGGAGCAACTCCTTATAAATTATATATTCACTTGGGAGATATGAGTAAGGAATGTGTGAGGCAAGATATTTCTTAATAGATTGCTTTAATTCCATATCTTCCTCATCTAAAAAATGCGAAGGCTCTACAAGAGCTATTAGCTTCCCATCGTGCTCTTTAAGACTCGCTTTCTTGACTTTTTCATGAGCACATAATTTTTTTAAAATTTCTATTTTTTCCATAAGTATTATCTCCTTAAACTTAGACAGCTTTTTTTGTGTTAATCCTTTTTTCGGCCAAAAACCCCTCACTCTGACTTTCCCACAACGTCCTATAGAGACCTTCTTGATGCATCAGATCTCTATGCGAACCATCTTGTAGTATCGCTCCATTATCAAAAACAAGAATTCTATCAACTTGGGTTAAAACCGACAATCGATGTGTCGCTAAAAGAACGGTTTTGTTTTGTGCAAAATCCCAAAGATTTTTGTAAACAATTTGCTCTGTGTGTGCGTCAAGTTGATTCGTTATCTCATCCAATATTAAAATAGATGAGTCTTTTAAAAAAGCTCTAGAAAGCCCAATTCTCTGTCTTTGTCCGCCTGACAGTTTATAGCCATTTTCTCCCGTTATGGTTTGATATTCTTCTGGTAATTTTGAAATAAAATGATGGGCACAAGCCATTTCAGCAGCTTTTATTATCTCTTCTTCAGTTACTTCGTTTTTTCCATATTGTATATTCTCTCTCAGGGTTCTATGAAAGAGGATAGGACTTTGAGGAACAACACATATTGATTCACGGAGCTTTTCAGGATCTAAATGATTAATATCAACTCCATCAATAGCAATAGACCCAGTTGTAACATCGAAAAATTTTAAAATTAAATTTATAAACGTTGATTTTCCACTTCCAGAATAGCCAACAATTCCGACCTTTTCTCCATGTGAGATAATAATTGATAGGTCTTTAAAAAGACAATGAGAATCAGGATATTTAAATGTAACATCCTTAAACTCAATTTGTCCTTTTGATATTTTGTTTTTTTTGTCGAAGGATAAAGTTTTTCTTTCAAGTGGTAAGGCGAGCACTCTTAAGGCTTGAGAGCTCGTTCCAAGTAACTTGGAAAAGTGCGAAAAATCTTTAGTCAAAGTCCATAAAAAGTCAATTATAGATAGATTCAGGCCTAAGACCAAAGCGAAATCACCAATTGTTATTATTCCATTTTGATAACCTGTAAGTAAGAAATATAAGCATGCACCTTGAACTACCACAAAGGAATAAGCATAAAACATCCACATCCAGAAATAAAATTTATAAAGTTTTTTTTCGAGAAAAACAGATTTATTATAAGTCTCATTTAGAAATCCTTCCTCATATTTTTCACAGGTAAAAAGTTTTATTGAGATGATATTTTTCAAAGCATCAACTATTTTGCCTGTTATTTCAGATTTAGATTCAGACCAATCGTCGGACAAGATTTGTATTTTTGTCGAACAAAAGAAAGAAATGATTATCGAAGAGGTTACCCAAACAATTATAACAAGCGAAAATTTACTATTAACATGCCAAAGCGTTCCAATGGCTATTATAAGGCCAAAGATATAGGCAAAAAACTTATCAATTGCGATTTGAAGAATTTCTGGAATGCTATTTGTAAGGTCGTTAATTTTATTTGAAAAACTGCCAGCTAGATAATTTTGAAAAGATAATAGGTTTGTATTCATAAGATGGTTAAACAAGACATTATTTATTTTTTTTCGTAAGGAAGGAACCATTTTAATTTCAACAAAATAATTATAAAATCGAAAGGCCGTAGCAACGAGAAACGTCATAAAAAAATATAAGCACAAAGGTATGAGGGCTGTCATAAAAGAATCTTCAAAAGATTTTTTAGAAAGCTCATCAACAATCATCTTTACAAGATAAGGCTTTATGGAAAGATCAACTGCCCAAATGAATGCTGTTAGGAACATTATAAATACACAAAATCGATAACCCCTTGTAACATCAACAGAAAAAGAGATAATTTTTTTTATATCATCCATAGGTCAGCAAAATTTATAAAAGATTGTAGAGAAATTAAGTCTCTCTAATACTAGAGACTCTTTGTAAACCATAAAATTAGATCATCATCCACAGGGACCTGCTTACCAGGCCTAACGCCTAGGTAATTATAGGTGACACCTTTTCCATCAGGAACATATCCTTTTTTAACATAAAGCTTTTGAGCATGGCCATAATCTTCGTAGAGCCCTACCCCTAAACCAATATAGGAAGATCTTTTTTTTCTTGCTGCCTCTTCAGCTCGATCTAATAGGGCGGCGCCTATCCCTCGAGATCGAAATTCTGGCAAGACATTTAAATCAACTACCTCTGGAATGCCTTTCTTTTGAAAGGGTAGGTATAAAGATCGCCATTTAAGAGTCACATAGCCGCATGTGGCATCTTCCGCAAAGGCAAGCCAAACAATACGTTCCATTTTTTGTTGTTCCTGCCAATACTCATCAAAAAGGTGCGAAGGCTTATGCCAAGGAGAGCGACAAAATTTCTCTTTCAAAAGAGGAATATACGCTTCTTCGTAGGGTAAGACTTTAAAATCTTTAACGCCGAGAGAGCTTGTATGTAAGGAGTATTTTTGCGATTCTTTTGAAAAAGTTGAAAATCCATTTTTAGAAACTATCCCAATTCTAAAAAGTTGTCTAGATAAAAGGGGTGTGTAGGAAGAACAAGGATTTAATGCAAATAAAAACTGCATAAAAAAAATCGTTAGAAAAATAAATCTATTTTTTTTTGAACACATAAAGTCCATCTTTCTTTGACCTTAAACTCTGATTTCTTTTATAAGAACTCTTTACCATAAAGAAAGGAACAACTCAAGCTCAAATTAACCTCTGTCGCGAACAAGTGATATGAGCGAGATAGTACGTTAATTGACCGAAATTGAGACAATCCCCGAAAGGAGGTTGAAATGAAGAAAACGCAGGTCAAAGAAGAGGTGCTAACTATCTCCCTCATATCACTTGTTCGCGATAATTCTCTTGCAGGGGCTTGACATTATCAATCAAATCAATAACTATATTAAAAATAGATGGTTAGAGAAAGGGTATGGTCTTTATGGAATTAAAGAAAACCTTACTATGGATCTCATTATATCTGTTTTCTTTTAGTAATTGTCAAGCTTGTGATTATGAAGAATCCAACGAAGAACGTTCCTGTTACAGAACATTAAGAAATCTCTCTAATGTATTTAGCTGCTTTTTTGGGAGCTGTATAGAGGATTCTGCACAACATCATTATAGAGGAATTTCAGGCTACGTTGAAGGCAATCAAATTGAAGAGCTTGTGAGTCCAGAAAGCTACCCCATAGATATGCTTCCAAGCGAAATGTTATATCAAGTTGCCTTATTTTTATCTCCCCCAGATATTATAAGCTTAGTTAAAAGTAGCAAAAAATTTTCTTGCTTAAGAGACAATAATTTTTGGGTAAATTATAATAAGGAATACAGCTATTCTTCATGGAGTAGAGAACTCCCTGCAATAAGAGTTACTTTTTCTTATTATTGGTTTAAAAATGGTAAAGTAAGAAAAGCTGGGGATATGGGTTTCCCCAGAGCTCATGAATTTATTAGACAACAAGAAAAGCTTAAACGAAAAGGCTCACAAATAGATAGGACTTGGAACCACTCAATACAAATGAATTACATGTCAAGTTATAGATACAGAGGCTTTCATTTATAATCGGACATTAAAAAGCGACTAATTGGGATGGAGGTTGGAAGAGGCTAGAGGAAATTCTTCCAAAGAGGGGGAGAGAATAAAGGCAAAAAGATCTCTGATCCTCGGAAGACAAGCCTGAAGTTACATGGCAAATGTACTTGCAAGCGATTATTTGATTAGAAATTTTTCACTTTACTTATAGTTATTGCCCAAAAACGAACTTCGAGTAATTCTCCGCTAATTGTTCTTCATCTGTTTTAAAGTTATACTCTCTAATAAAAAATAATAATTTGGAGGTATAGCCAATAAACTTGTCACACACATTTCTTAAGCATTTTGAACTTTTAAAGATCCTAGGCCTACCACTCACAATTTGCCCCAAAACCTGGGCGCCTTGAAGAACCTAATTTTTGAGTGGCCTTAGAAAGAAATGTGGGGGTAAGAGAAAGAAGGTCTG
>JAIESK010000070.1 GCA_019746105.1 Alphaproteobacteria bacterium | reverse complement strand
ATAATGTGGATCAGGCGCTTCGTGTCCTCAAGAAAAAAATGCAACGTGAAGGTATTTTTCGTGAAATGAAGCTTCGACGTCATTATGAAAAGCCTTCTGAACGTAAGGCTCGCGAAAAAGCAGAAGCCATCAGGCGCGCCCGTAAACTCGCACGCAAAAAGATGGAGCGCGAGTAAGTTATCTCTTTATCACCATCTCTTCTAGAATTGAAGGGATGGTGAATTTTTTCCCTTATCTCTTTCCTTAATTTTATCTTGCAGCCTTCTCAAGTGAGGCGAATTCTTTGGAAAATGCGTTTTTACATGCTCAAGAGCTTGTTTGAGATAAACCTCAGCTTCCTTCCGAAACTTTTCATGCTCCTGCTGATCCTCTTTAAGTTTGGCTGCTAAAGTTTTCTGATAAGAAAGATCAGAAAGAGCTTCTAAGACAAGATATTGCTCTGGATGCTTATATTTCTGAAAGATAATCAAAGCGCGATTTAAATGATCACTAGATTGATCAAAATCTCCCTCAAGGATTGCAACCTCTCCAAGCCCTTTAAGAATATAGGCGGTCTTTATATGGTTCACGCCATAGGTTTCTTCAACGGGACCTCTTGCTTTTTGAAAAAATTCTTTCGCTTTTTTATAGTTCCCTTCTTTCAAGTAGAGCACTGCAAAATGAGCAAAAATCGCAGCCATGTAAGCGTGGTCCTCAGAAAAATGCTTGCGATATATGGCAAGGCTTTCCTCTAAATAATGACGCGCCTTCTCAAAATTCCCAATTTTCACATACATTGCCCCCAAATCACTTTCAGCCCAAGCCCCACCAACATAATCCTTTGCCTGAGCCTTATAAGTTTCCATACTTTGCATGAACAATCGAATAGCTTCTTCGTACTCTCCCAACGTTCCATAGACGTTAGCTAAATGGGCCAGGGACCACGCCACTCCTACGCGATTTTGAGGATATTTTTTATATATACTCTGAGCCCGTTCCAGATAAGTTTTGGCCTCCTCAAAATTACCAAAAGTATGATATACAGCGCCTAAGTATCCAGATGCTTTGGCCATCCCCACATCATTAGGGGCATGCTTTTTATAGATCTGCATACTTTGTTCAAAAAGTTTTTTTGCTTCTTCATAATTTCCTAGACTACGGTTTGCATTTCCTAAATAGACAAAAAGACGGGCAATTTTATGATGCTGCTCTCCAGAACATCTCTTAAGGCTTAAAAGACTTTTCGTCAGCAATGCTTTCGCTTTTGAAGAGTGACGTAGATAACAATAGATACACCCTAACTCACCTCGCAGTGAACTTGCTGATTTTTCATTTAAAAATTCTTCATGGCTTAAGAACTGTTCCGCATGCCTATATAGACTTTTCATGGTTGAAAAGTCTTCTTTTTCAACCGTCTCTTTCATATAATTCTCTAAGCTTTGAACCTGAGGGTCGAGAAGATTTTTATGCTTGGTTAGATTTAATTTTTTTGTAAGGTACGCGAGGATAATCGCCCGCGTACTCTGATGAATTGAAAATACAGGCTCTCCGGGATAAGTGGAGGCAGCATCATTTGTAAGAAGGGAGTATTTTTTTAAATGATAAATAAATTTATCAACAACGATATTCCCTTTAAATTTTACTAAAAGCTGCCGTGGAATTTTATGGGAATCCAAGAGGCTAATAAAGAGCAATAAATCTTGAAAATCAGGATCCGTATCAACAAGCTGCTTTAAGGAAAGCATAATGATACCGTAGCGGGTCTTAGTATAGGCTCCCGCTTCTTGCAGTATTTTTTCCTGAACATGTGAAAAATCTGCACTGTACTTTACCATATTTTCCAAATAGCTTTTATAGGGCACGTTTGTTGCTTTGATATAATAAGCAGCCACAGATACATCTAAAGGAAAGGGAGAGATTTCCCCCAAAAATTGTTTTATCTCCTCTTGTTCCTTAGGCACAGAAGAAAGAGCCCCCCCATTGTTCATAATCTTTTGAAAAAGCGTTAATTTTTGCTGGGGATTTAACTCTCCAACAATAATTGCTGAGCTCACATAAGCATTGTTTTCTATGTTACGATCACGCGTTGTTAAAATAATCTTTCCCTGGCCCCATATTTCTGGATCCTTTGGAAAATGATTTTGAATGTCATTAAACTGTTGGACATTATCAAAAATCAAAAACCAATTATTTTGACCGTGAAGTCTCTCTTTTACAAATTGAAGTATCTTTGCCTCTCGCTCCAGAGGAGTCCTCATCTTGAAAAGCCCTCGCAAAATTTTCTGATCTTCATCAGATTTAGCCAAAGCTTGCGCTAGGCTTTCAAAGGAAGCTTGCAGGTCTTCCTTTGTTTCCGCATTAATTTCCCAAAGTACAGGAGCCTTTTGAGCAAAAGCATACTGACGAGCAAGGGTCGTTTTTCCAGCGCCACCGACTCCAACAAGGGCGACAGTTTGAATACCCTTGTTCTGCACTCGAAAACGTTCCTCAATTTGCCCCAAAAGCTCAGGCCGGTTTAAACGAACAGAATCTGTGGGAACGTCTAGGTCTGAGCGAGCAACCTTATTTAAAGAGACTAATTCTTGATCATGGGGACGATCATTTCTATTCAAGAAAGAACTAAGAAGAGCTACAGCCACACATAAAAGGATAATAAGCCCCCCTCTTAAATACCAATTGCGTCTGGTCAGAAAAGGACTCAATCGCTGCTCTTGTCTCTTTAATCGAGGATCTTCTTCTCTTTCGCTTAAAGATAACTGGGCTTCAGCTCCCTCGTATTGTTTGAGAAACGCCTCAACAATAAGATGAAAATCGAGTTGGGGAAACAAAAGCTTAAAAACATCAAAAATAAAAAGATAATGATTTTTCTGAACAGCTATATCCAATGAACAAGGGACTTTCACTTTTTGAGGAAGTTCCACAAGCGTCTCTTTCCCTTGCGAAACAAAATAAAATCGCCTTTCTTTTCCCTGCTTATCCTCAGAAAAGACCGCTTTAATATAGATGCCATATTTATTTTTGCAAAAATCTTGCACAGTTTGAGAAGGCCCCAGCACCGCACTTGAAACAGTAACCCCTGCCCCCTTTAAAGAATTTTCTAAACACTGTCCCAAACAATCATTAAGGTTTTGTTCAGGGTCAGTAAGTAATATACAAGAAACTTTGTGAGGCGAAGTTAACTTAGAAATCTCAGAGAGAGATCTTTCGAAAGTTGTTTGCAATAAAACGGCCGTGTAATGCTTCCTTAGAGTAGGGAGCTTATCTGACTTTTCAATAAAATCGATAATCCCTTCGCGGGAATTACACCCCAGCTTAACCATAATATTATGGACATGATTCTCAACGGTTTTGGGTGAAATAGAAAAAAAGCCAGCAATTTTTTTAGCGGATCTACCACACACAAAAAAAGCAATGATATCAATCTCACGTCGAGTTAGTTTGATACCATTTATGACTTGCAAATGTTGAGAGTAAATTTCATCAAGAATGCTGGTTTTATTTTTTTTCATAAATGAGAATTAATGTCTTTCTTTCAAATACCTTTGAAGACCTTACCTTAGAATTTGTTTAACCTCTAGAAGATTTTAAGAATTCTTTCTCGGAAATACACTAAGGGAATTTCCCCTAGGTGCAAGATGAATAAGAAATAACTTTCTCAATCTTAAAGGAAATCCCTGCAAATTATGAAACTAGGTAATTTTTCCGGATATGTTCTCTAATTTTTTTCTTCTAGGATCTCTGTGTGCGAGGGTATCTAGTAGTAACTTGGTGATGGTGTTTAGTAATTGGTAATCCTGAGCCCAACTCTCCGGGCTCAGGATATTTTTTTCCTACATCAGTTGCGCTTGATTTAAAATCTCTTTTGGAAGAGAGAGATTTAAATGCTTGGCTGTTTTAGAATTAATATAGACATTTAGGTTTTTTGCAGTAGCAACAGGGATATCCCCAGGATTTGCACCCTTTAAAACACTTACAACCATTTCACCAGCCACATATCCCGTATCAAAATGACTATAGCCGGAAGAAGCAAGCGCTCCCTGCTCCACTGAGTCCTTATCGCTTGAAAAAACTGGAATCTTGTTTTGATTCGCAACTTTTAAAACCGATTCCATAGCTGCTAATACTGTATTATCAAGTGGCACAAAGATAGCATCAACCCCTCTGCCAACAAGATTCTGAGCAGCCACAGGGACATCAGAGGTTTTAAAAGCCGTTGCTTCAATCAAAGTAACACCAAGCTTTTTCGCCGCCTCTCGCGCCTGTTTTAAAGGCGTTGCAGAACTATTATCTCCTGGATTGTAAACAATTCCTAAGGTCTGCAATTGAGGAAGAATTTCCTTAAAAAGTTTAACTTGTTCTTCAATAGGTGCTGCATCCGTAACTCCTGTAATATAACTTCCTGGATGAGCAAGAGAGCTCACAACCCCTGCAGCAATGGGATCGGTCACGGCAGCAAAAACCATGGGAAGAGCGTGGGCTGAATCGGCTTTAACCATCGTTTGAGTTGACGTTGTAGTAATGGGAACAAGAACAGAAGATTTTGCAGCCACAAATTTTTGTGCAATTTGTGCGGCAGTCACTGGGTTTCCTTGGGCATTTTCATAAATAATCTTATACTGAGAATTTTCTTCAATCCCATGATCCTTTAAGGCTTTGAGGATACCTTCACGTACCGCATTGGCAGCAGGATGGTCTGCGATTTGCGTTATAGCGATGGTTTGAAGGGGGGGAGCTGCAGCAAAAAGAAAGGTTGAGAAAAAGGTTGTGACGACGATGAAACTTACGATTTTGAAGGGTATTTTGATATCCATTGTTTATAATCCTTATATATAACTTGTGAAAAATAGTGTCGTTTTAATTCCAAGCTCGTAAGTCGAAGTCGTAATAGGTTAATCATAGCAAATCTCCTTTTATAAAAAGTTAACGCCTCTTTTTGAGGCGTTTTAAGCAAAGCATAGGAATTTTAGAAGGTCAAGAAATAAGAATGGAGATATTATTTTACATCCTTAAGGCTTTTTCGCTTTCTCAAGAAAAAACAACTTGCTCCTCTTTTTTTAGGGGACTTTTTTAGTTCAGTAGATTTTCCAGTATTTTCTTCCTTGACGACAAGAGAGCTAACTCCTAATGGTTGCCTGACGACAAGAGAGCTAAAGTAAGATTCTTCTTTCTCTACACTGTCCTCAAGACAGGCCGACTCAACATCATCATATGAAAAAACAGGATCCATTTTTGTTAAACCGAGCGTAAAAACAAAAACATAATAACTTTTCCTTACCATTAGCATCCTCCTTATTTTATTTAAGAGTTGATACAATCAACGGCGCTAAATCAATCACATTTGATGAATGGGGAATGGAATTACAGGTCACAATCTTTAAAACACCTGCATTTTTCAACTTTTCGTAAGAATCATTTGCAAAGATAGGATGAATAGCCACAATCACGGGAAGCTTTAATCCCAAAGCTTTCGCTTGCTCTATGGCCAAAAGCATCGTACCTCCAGAAGAAATAATGTCATCTACAAAAACAGGCGTTTTCCCCTCCCCTCCCTTAAAAGAAGGCCAGCTGATCTTAACCTGCCCTTGAGAGTTGCGCTCCTTCTGCAACACAATAAAAGGAAGATCACCCGCTACTTCTTGAACCCATTGACGACTTTCTTCATCAGGGCCTATGAGAAAAGGATTTTCAACATTTTCATGAATCCACTCTGAAATAAGAGGGGCTGCCTGCAATACGGTTGTGGGGATGGTATAAATCTGGCTTAAACAGTGATAACGATGAAGGTGGGGATCGACCGTTATCAAAGCATCAAAATAAGCGGAAAGAAGGTGAGAAAAAGTCTTCGAAGTTAATGCTTCTCCCTCTTGAAAAACTTTATCTTGACGCATATACGAAAGATACGGCGCAATCAGTTTAATGCTCTTTGCTTCTAAGGTACGAAGAGTATCCGCTAGAAAGAGAAGATCCAAAATCCAAGAATTGGGATGAAACAAGGTTGCATTAATAAAAATCTCTCTGCCCTTCACATCGCTTTCGATACGAAGGTAGGTCTCCCCATCAGGAAAAGAATAGCGAAGGAAACGCCCCTCCTCTGCATTTAATTTTTCTTGAAGATGCTGTCCAAGAGATGAAGTCTTTGGAAAATTAAAGAGAATTGGCTGGTTCACGTATTTATCCAATCAAAATAATGTCGTGGTGCGAATGAAGATAGTGCAGAGCATAGCTTAATTCTCCTGGAGATTCAGCATAAATCGTGAAAAGAGGTTCTCCCCTATGTACGAGAGCCTTTAAGGAAACATGGAGATCCACCCCAGCTTTGGGAGAATCGGGAGCACCTGCAAGCTTGGCAATACGGGCCAAACGGCGATTATCTATGGACAAAACAAACCCTCCTTCTGGCGCGAAAATCTCGTGCTTAAAAGCTCCCAGAACTGGTTCACGATATCCTCCTTGAGCGCGGCAAATGGCTTGAAACTTTTTAAGGGCTCTACCATCTTCCAAAATACGTTGGGCTTCCACGAAACCCTGCTCTGGAGGAACTTCACCACAAAGCTCCAAAAGTTTTCCCGCAAGAAATAAAGCTCGGTCCCTTAAATCTTGAGGTGCCCCTTTCTCACATTTTAAAACTGATAAAACATCCCGTGCTTCAAGGGTTGGACCAATACCACGGCCAATCGGCTGCGTACCATCTGTTTGAACAACTTCAAGAGCTAAACCAACTTCTTTTCCCACGGACATGAAAAGAGTTTGAAGTATATCGGCTTCGTCTTTTGAACGTATTTTAGCAGTGGGTCCCACAGGAATATCGATCAAAACATGGGTTGAGCCCGCCGCCATCTTTTTGGAAAGAACAGAGGCAATAAGTTGACTATGGCTATCCAAATCTAAGGCTCTTTCAATTTGAACAAGTTCATCATCCACAGGACTCAAATCTACAGCCCCTCCTAAAATAATACACCCTCCCTCCCTATCAACAACCGCTCTCATTTGTTCCAATGTCAGAGCGACAGGCGCAAAAACCTCCATGGTATCTGCTGTCCCTGCTGGTGAAGTAATGGCTCGCGAGGAAGTTTTGGGAATGGTCAACCCAAAAGCCGCTATAATGGGAACAAGGATCATCGTCGTCCGATTACCTGGCAATCCCCCAACACAATGTTTATCAACGATAGGAAAACGAGACCATTTTAAAACGCGCCCAGAGGCTGTCATCGCTTTTGTAAGGTAAGTGGTTTCTTTTTCATTTAAGTCTGCTGATGCTGCGACAAAGGCTGACATTTGAATATCCGAGTACTTTCCTTGGCTCATATCTTGAATAATGGCGTTCAATTCAATCTCTGTCAGAGTTTTTCCATGCAACTTTGCCCGCACGGAAGCAAAAGAATCAAGAGCTTCAGCTAAGGTGACAACTAAACTTTGACCCTCCTTAGGTTTTAATTTCTCCCACGCACTGTCAGATAAACCAATTTCACCTGGTTTAAGCCAAGAGGCAGAAGTTACATAGAGGGTAGCAACAATAGGTTCTCCTCCATTTTCAATATGAATGCGCGCTTCTGAGCGAAAACCTGCTGATTTACAGATGCTACACTCTCCACTAATGAAAGCGACCAAGTGATTACGTGTATCAATTCCTAATTTCTTTGCCCGTAGATTCAAGGATGTCACCGAAGCAAGAGAGGTCCCCCCCTTATCTTTATTTTTTTTCATTTTAGATTCACCCGTTCCAGATACTGGGGAATACTACATTTCCATTTTAATTTTTCTATTATTTTTAATCGAAGAGCTTCGGCTTGAGCAGGCTCTCCATGAGTTAAGAAGACTTCTTTAGGAGCGTGCTTAAAGTTCTTAAGCCAAGCCATAATCTCCTCTGAATCTGCATGGGCCGAAAGGGAGTCTTGTTTCACAATTTCAGCACGCACAGGGAACAGTTCCCCATGCATTTTGATGCGCTCCACACCATTTATCATGGCCTCTCCACGCGTTCCCGCTGCCTGATATCCCACAAAAAGCACCGTGTTTCTTGGATCGGAAACAAAAGCCTTCAAGTGGTGAACAACCCGTCCACCGGTAGCCATACCACTGGCTGTCACAATAATCTTTGGAATTTGTTTTTCATCAAGAGCCTTAGATTCATCTTGGGTATTGATAATCTTGGCCACACGACACATTAACGTGCATTCCTTTGTTGATAAACGATGCTCATCACCAAAAGCACAATAAAGATCTGTGGCATCTCGGGCCATAGGACTATCTAAAAAAACAGGAATATCTGGAATTTTCTTTTCATGTTTAAGCTGATCAATAATATATAAAACGGCTTGAGCTCTTCCCACAGCAAAAGAAGGAATAATGGTAACCCCTCCCCTCGCAGCTGTTCGATTAATAACCTCTGCAATTTCATCCTTAGGATCTTCAGCACCATGGACTCGATCCCCATAAGTTGATTCTAAAACAAGGTAATCCGTTTGTTCTATAGTTCGTGGGGGCTTCATGATAAGGTCATTAGGTCGTCCTAAATCTCCTGTAAAAATAAGAGATCGCTCTTTATCTTTCACCTGAATCATAGATGCTCCCAGGATGTGCCCTGCAGGAAAGAGCGTAAAGCTAAGGTCTTTCGCTAATTCGTGCGGTGCATCAAAATCCAAGGCGTGGAAGTACTTTAACGATTCTTCCGCCTCCTTAAGAGTATACAAAGGCAGAGCAGGTTTATGCTTCGAAAACCCGTGCCGATTGGCAAAATTGGCGTCTTCTTCTTGTAAATAACCACTGTCGGGCAAAAGAATCTTGCAAAGTTCTTGCGTGCCATGGCTGCAATAGATTTTTCCCCGGAATCCATTCTTAACAAGAAGAGGGATATATCCCGTATGATCAATATGAGCATGCGTCAAAAGGACACTCTTAATCTCTGAAGCTTGAAAAGGCAAAGATGCCCAATTGCGGAGCCGAAGTTCTTTCAATCCCTGAAAGAGACCACAATCCACAAGGATCTTCTGCCCCTCTGCGTTGAGTAAATATTTGGACCCCGTAACTGTCCCCGTCGCTCCAATGAATTGTATATTCATGTTTTTTTCTTTTTACCCCCCTGGCATACAAAAAAATGTCGACAAACCATACTGAAAAGTAAGCTCCTCGGTCAAGCCACGTACTCTAAAACAATCGCAATGAAGTCAAAAAGCTACCTTTACGGTTGATGAGTATAAAAAAGAAAATAAAGGGATTCACTTAAAACAGGCTAGCCAAACAAGTTCGCTTAGTCCTATTATAAGAGTATGATAAAAAACATTTTTTACCTCATTGTTCAAGTATTTTTTCTCATCCTCCCCTCAAAAGAAGCATGGTGTATGGATGAAACGGACTTAGGTGTTCCACATAAATCCTCAAAAATTCAAAGAACATCTAAGCAAGAAGAATTACGCTGGGGATTAACTGAAGACAAAATTGATTCCCTCTTTGAAAATCCTAAAGATCTTGTCTGTATTCTTGAAGTTGGAGGAAATTTTAAAAGACTGAATCAACTTTGGATGCATTTATTGGGATGGGAAGGTTACAAGATTATCGAGGTGCCTTATATTCACTTTGTGCATCCTGAAGATATTGAAAAGACAATAGAATATGAAAATAACTTTGCAAGCATAGGATTAATCAATCGTTTTCTATGTAAAGATGGATCTTATCATTGGTTAGATTGGACAAAGCTATTTCATACAAGAGGAAACACAGCAAGAGGCGAAAGAGAGCAGCACCTCTCTATTGCCAGAGATATTACACGAGAAAAAACTCTGGAAATGGAGATTGAAAGAGAAAAGCAAGCGCGGAACCTAGCAGAAGCTAAAAATTCTGCAAAATCATACTTTTTAGCTTACATGTCCCATGAATTAAGGACCAACATAACAGAAATTATAGGTATACTTGATTTAACTGATGACAGATCTTTGCCACAAGAAGAGGCAGCAAATTACCTGAAAATTATAAAGCAATCAGGAGAAGCACTTTTAAAGCTCACCAACGCAATCTTAGATATATCAAAAATTGAAGCTGGACAGTTCAATTTAGAGAGCATCAAATTTAATCCCGTCTCTGTAGCTCAAGAGGTAAATCAGCTCTTATCATTTGAAGCTAGAAAAAAAGGAATAGAACTTCGACTTACAACTGCTCCTCACCTCCCCTTTTATGTGATGGGGGATCCAACGCAGTTACGTCAAATACTTTTGAATCTTGCCAGCAATGCTATCAAATTTACAAATCAAGGAAGTGTATTGATCTCTCTTACTGCTCTGAATGATGATGATCACTTTATATTAAAAGGAGAGGTGAAAGATACGGGTATTGGCATGTCTATGGAAACCCAAGAGAGTTTATTTCAGCCTTTTACACAAGCGGATGCTTCCATGGTTCGCAGATTTGGGGGAACGGGATTAGGCTTATTTATTACAAAGAAATTATGTAACTTGATGGGAGGAGATATAAGTGTTTCGAGTGAAGTCCAAAAAGGCTCGACATTTCACTTCCATGTCCGTTTAGCACACCCTATAGAATGATAGTATTCTGAGAGCATGGGTGCTATTCATTCATTAAAGTTAAATTTTCAAGTTTAGATTGAATTCTTGTAGTATGAGGAGAATTTTCCGGAAAGCGAGTTTTGATGATTTGCAGCGCTTGCTTTAAATAATCAATAGCCTTTTTTTCAAACAATTGAGATTCTTGATCATTTCCTGCTTGTTTAGATTTTTTCGCATACACTTCAGATAAATTTTCTAAAACTGCATATACATAAGGGTGGTTTTCCTTCTGGTGTATCTCCAAAGCTTTTTGAAGAAATTTTTCAGAGATTTCTAAATTATTTTCAAGAAGATAAGTCTTTCCTAAAGCTTGCAAAATGAGAGCACTTTGAACATGTTCTTTCCCATAGTGCATTTCGTAAGCTTTAAGACATTCTTCAAACGCATCTTTTGCTTTTTTTGTATCCTTCATATCTCTATAAGCTTCTCCTAGGAAATAAAGCATCCATTTTGTTTTGATATTATCATTTCCAAGAGTGGTTCTAAATGTCTTGAAACTTTGTTCAAGAAGTTTTAGAGCCATTTGAGACTCTCCTAAATCACTATAATCATTGCCTACGTTTCGCAAAGCCCAAGCTACATTTAGAGAATTTTCAGGGAAATGTTTTTTATAAATAATAAGCGTCTTTTCATGAAGCTCTTTAGCTGCTTTAAAATCTCCACAATCTGAATAAAGCCAACCTAATATTGTTTGAGCCCATCCAGCATCAATATGATCAAGAGCAGAGTTCTTTTCGTAAATAGAAAGACTTTTTTCAAGTGAGCTTTTAGCCTTTTCATAATGTCCTAATTTTCTTTGTATGTTTCCCAGTTGTGCTAATGTAAAAGCACATCCCATCCCATTTTCGAGGTTATGATTTTTATAGAGATTAAGACTCTGCTCAAATAAGTCTTTAGCTTTTTCTTGATCACCTTTATCTGAATAAAGAATCCCTAGATACGTGAGGGCTCTACTAATTCTACTAAAATCTTTTCCAGGGTATTTTTTATAAATTCTAAGGCTTTCTTCTAGCAGATTTTCTGATTTTTCAAAATTACCTCTGCCCCAATAACAAATTCCTAAATATGATAATATCCTAGCCATAAAGTGAGTATTTATAAGATTGGTTTTTTTTAAATCAACAAGGGTATTTTTAAGTAAAAAAATTGGATCTCCTTTAGATATAACATAATAAACATATCCCAATTCTCCGCTTATAATTATTTTAGCGGCTTCATCTAATAAATTCTTATGCCTTAAAAAGGCTTCGCAATGTCCAGAAAAAAGTTTTATTTTCATAAAATCATACTGTTCGATCGCTTGATCGATATATTTCTCCACGCTTATAATCATAGGGTTAAGAAGTTGCTTATTGTTTACTAAATTTAATTCTCTTATGAGGTATGCAAGAATAATCTCTTGAGTGCTGCGATGGATAGAAAAGGTAGAGATTGAGGAAGGAGCAAACTCATGTGTAATGAGAGAATACTTTTTTAAATGGTGAATAAAATTATCTATAGTTGTCGAATTCTTATATATTTCCAACAACTCTCTAGGAATATTTTGAGAATCAATAAGACTTATAAAAAGCAAAATATCTTTGAAATCTTTATGTGATTCTATTAATTTCTGTAAAGATAAAATAATAATAGCATAGCGAGTGTTTGTATAATCTCCGGCCTCTTTTAGAATATCTTCTTGAATTTTTTCAAAATTCTGATTGTAGTGAATTAAATTTTTTAAATATTGATCATAAGAAATGTTAGAGCTCTTCAAATAATACGCTGCAATAGAGATATCCAAAGGAAAAGAAGGGATGCTTTCTAAAAACGTCTTCGCTTCTTCAACTTGTTGAGGAGTCAAGGGAGAGGACGCTTCATTATTCATAATAGAAGAAAAAAGATCCAATTTTTGGGCAGGACTAAGCTCCCCAACGGAAAGGCTAAAGTTAACATGTTTATTATTTTGGACATTGCTATTGCGGGTTGTAAGAATAATCTTTCCTTGCCCCCATGTTGCGACATCTTGCGGAAAATACTTCTGAATATCAGCGAGTGTTTCAACGTTATCGTAAAGAAGAATCCAATTTGAGGAAGCTTTTAGGTGCCCTTTGACAAACTGAAGAACTTTTTCTTCTCTTTCTGTTGAGTCCTTTATTCCTTGTAGTTCTCTTAACTTTTTTTGATCTTCTTCTGTTCTCGCAAGAGCCTGCGCCAAACGATCAAATGATTCTTGAAGACTTTCATGGGTTTCAGCATTAATCTCCCAGATAACACTTGCTTTTTGCTGATGGACATAGTGACGCGCAAGGGTTGTCTTTCCAGCTCCTCCCATGCCTATGAGAGCTATCGTCTGAATTCCAGCCTGGCTTTTTAATTTGTCATCAATTTGGCTTACGAGTTCAGCTCGTTTCAGAAGTATTCTCTCATTGGGAAGGTTAAAATCAGAACGAATGGTGGCTTCTCGTGATGCTTCAGGACGGATGGAGAAGGGATCTTTTTCTTTTAGAGACTCTCTCAAAATTTCATGGGTTAGGCCACCTCCACAAACAATCAATAAGGCAATAAGGAGCCATTTTAGATGAGAAACCATGAATCTTTTTTGTGGAGTTGATAGGCGTAGAGGAGAGATCACTTCAGAAGAGTAAGTCATAAACTGGTTTTTTTTCTTAAATTCCTCCACAAGAGGATCAAAGTTACTCTGAGGAAAAAGCCTTTTCAAAACGGTAAAAACAGAAAAATAATAATTTTCTTTTTCTGCAAAATTTATATACCTATGATCTGGTATAGAATGAGAGATATAACTAAGCGTTTCTTTGTCAAAACCAAAAAATAGAATATTAGATGAGAGGGAAGATAATTTTTCAAAAAAGGCGGAGAATTTTTCTCTTTTCTCTACCCACTCTTTGGGAAGAGCATAGAGAGTACAATAAGGTAATTGTTTTTTAGAAGGTGCATGCAATGAAGATTCTCCATCTTCTCTAACCTCTAAGGAAACTTTAGTGCCTGCCAACTCCAAATGAGTCTTGATCTGAGAAACAAGAGCAATCGTCCTCTCTTCTCTCCAACAAACAATTATACAACTCTTTTCTTCATTACTACCTAACTTGGAAATATTTTTTAGAGTCTGCTCAAAAGCTAAATAGCTCAACAATCTAAGGTAATATCTCTTAAAAAGAAGAAGCTTATCCGACTTTTCGACGAGGGAGATGAGGCTTTCTCGTGAAGGACAATCTAATTTCTTCATCACATTATAAGTGTGGGTTTCCACTGTTTTAGGAGCAATGGATAAAAGGTGAGCAATCCCTTTAGCAGATCGTCCATTAAGAATACAGGAGATAATGTCTATCTCTCTGTTAGAGAGTTTAATACCATTAAGGATTGTCAAATACGCAGAATACATCCCTTGGGGAAAAATAAGATCATTTTCTTGCATATAATTTTTCTAGTTACCCTTCTTGAAAAGCCATCTGCTTTTTAATTCATTTTTTATTCCTATCTTAAGCTAGGACATTTTTATCTTCGGTTAAAGCACCTAAGTATATTTTCCTTAATCACGCTATTAAGAAGGTTTCTCGAATAGATTAACTCTTCATTCTTCCATAAGTTTAGTTTCAGATTATTCATCAATTTTATTTGAATTGCTGATGACGAAAGCATCATAGAACTGAAAAAATTATTAATTTTGTTTTGGATATTTTAGTGAAAAAAGCGAAAGAGTTCACCACCCCTACGCAACAAATCAATATTTCTTCTTAAAATTTTTATATATACTCTAATAAAGTTAGCTTTTGCATGGAAATGCAAAAAAAAATAATAACTTACTTTGCAAGAGGCTTTTTGTGGAAAAACCTGAACAATTAAAAAAGTGGATAAGAACGCTTGAAAAATTCAATAGCTCCTTAATAGAATTATTTGATGTTGCGGAGAAAGATGTCTTAAGTAAAACATACCTGCGAGACGTCGTACAAAAACTCGTCGATATTTTGCAAGTAAAATATGGTGCTTTAGGGTTACTCGGAGAAAGTCAGCGATTTGTTAATTTCATTCATGTGGGAATTAGCGATGAAAAAGCTACAGAGATTGCCCACCTACCAGAAGGAAAAGGCTTATTGGGAGTTGTAATCACTGAAAATAAGACTTTAAATGTTGAAGATATGAGTAAAGATCCGAGAAGATATGGCTTTCCTCCACACCATCCACAAATGAAGTCATTACTCGCAGCCCCCGTATCCTATAATGACCTTGTCTTTGGACGAATTTACTTATCTGACAAAAGAAGTGGAGAAGCTTTCACCAAACAGGATGAGAAATTGTTATCAGGTTTTGCTCATCTTTTAGGTTTAATGATTAGAAATAGAAATGAGTCGGAAAGAATTTCTCTCGCACGTCAGGCTGGCAAGGCAGAGGTGTCGGTTAGCATCTTGCACAACATGGGGAATATGTTAAATAGCCTTAATGTTTCTGCTCAAATGGTACGAGAAAAAGCTCATCAGCTTAATATAGAAGATTTAACTACAATAAATACCTTTCTTCAAACCCATAAAAATGAATTAGGTCCTTTCTTTAGTGAGAACCAAAAAGGAAAACATTTTGTTGACTATTTAATTTCATTTGCTGAAAGACTTGCCAATGCAAAAACAGGATTGCTTAGTGAGATAATAACCTTAAATGAGAATATCGAGCACATTAGAAACACTGTTACAATGTATCATTCTATGGATAAGAAAATTCCTCTTATTGAGCCAATTCTCATTGGAAAAACATTCGAAACTATTTTGTCCCTTCATGAGGAATCTCTCGTCAAGAATGCCATATTTACCGAAATCAATAATGATATTACGTTCCCCATTATGCTTGATCGAATGAAATTGGAGCAAATCCTCATTAATTTAGTTTCTAATGCTATTGATGCCTTGATTCGCAGTAAAAATAGCGAAAAACAACTTATCTTATCTGTATTTTCAGAGAAAGATGATATGATATCCATTCAAATTACAGATAATGGTGTTGGAATTAGCGCAGAAAATTTAATACGAATTTTTAATTTTGGGTTTACAACAAAAACAGAAGGAGGAGGATTTGGTTTGCATGCGAGCGCCCTTGCTGCATTAGAGATGGGCGGAAACCTCATCGCAACGAGTGAAGGCCCTGATAAGGGGTCTACATTTACACTTAAGCTTCCTCGAAGTAGGGAAAAAATCAGCTAGCACTTCTCTGAGTTCTACAGATGCTGTCACTTTTGATCTTCAATCCATTTTGTTGAGTTTTTATTGAAATTATATTATAAATAACTATATTGAAGTTAATTATTAAATTATCTGTAGAAACATGAGAAAATACGCAGCACTTTTATTATTAATTGCTCTATTTTTTAGATTTGATCCAGCCCATTCAATTTTTGGAGCAGCAGGCGTAGCTTTAGAAGAGTATTATGAATTTGGAAGACATCAAACAGGCGTTGCTTCTGTCCAGACAAAAAAAATTCGTCAAGGAACAGTCAAAACGTCTTATGGAACAGCAAATCTTATAGATGTTGAAGATATCGGTATTCCATCATTAAAGGGTCGTTTAGAGGCATTAAAAGGAAGAGTACTAATTACCGCAGCCCATGTAGTTGATGGCTCTTTATTGCATGATGGCACTTCTGTACGGTTTATAGATACAAACAATGAATCACAAAAGGTGGGCGTTGAAGCTTTTTATACTCCTGATAATTTTAGAGACACAGACGACGATATAGGGATCATTATCCTAAAACAATCTGTGGACACAAGTAAATTCAAACCATTAAAACTAAATTTAGCAGTGGAAAACGAGTCCTTTGCTGGGAAATTAGTACATATTTTCGGCTGCACACCTGTTTTTGGAAAAGTCAATTCGGACATTGTGATTAGAGAAAGCGCAGATACGTTACTCCGTAGAGGCATGACAACAGTTGTGGACGATTGCAGGAATGATCGATCAGAACTCAGCAGTAATTTTTATAGTTGTCAAGGGAGGGTTAGTATTGTTCGCGACTCAATACGAGCTCTTACAGAAAGCGACAAAGAAAAAAAACAAAAGATTGAAGAAGAATTAGAGCATTTTGATGATTTAATCAACACTACCCAATCCGCTACAGACAAGTTGACATTGACTGTCGAAAGATACGCGTTAGCTCGGGAGAGATTTAACTTGCATCCCATTGAGGTTCGCAAACGACTTTTTTGGACGTTCATTTACAATGGGAACAATATTCAAGAGCAACTCGATACCCTTGAAGACACAGAAGATCTAGATAAATTAACACTGATCTCTGAATGGGAGAAATTCATCAGTGATGAAAGATATGGAAACAAGAGCTTAGATTTAGGTATATATCATGTAAAGTTTTATGGCCCTCTCCCTCGATTAGGGGGGCAAGTTTATCGTGGGGATAGTGGTGGCGCATGGGTTATTAATGATGAAATTGTGGCTTTATCAAAACAAACTATATGTAAAAAATGGGATAATCTCCAGATGAAAAAAATAGAAACCTTAGCTCCTTTTACAGGGATATCAGAGTATTTTGCTCAATGTGAGGCTATTATCTCTCAAGCTCCCTCATTGAAACCTACGGATGAAGATTTTATGCATTATTGCGCTACAAGTATATGGAGCTGCAGAGACTGGATTGAGTCTACATTGGTGAAAATAAACGCTGAGTTAACCCAAAGTCTCCCTTGTTCATCGAGCTCATAGATGTTCTAGATGAAGACTAAAGTGTTCGCGCACCTCGGTTCTCAACCCTATCCCATTAAGCAAAAAAATGGCCCCAGCATTTAACCTCCGGGCATCATGTGGGGTGCGATTTCTAAACCTGTTTTGACATCTCACTGTCCTTCAACAGTATCAAGAAGTAGAAAAACAACATTTACCCTTCAAGAGAGTGATGTTTAAAAGTATAAAAAAGGATTATTTGAAGATATTGTAATAGAAAGACATTTTGGAGTTAGGTTATTTAAATTGAGGCAGAAAGCTGGCGGGGACCTACTCTCCCGTGGCTTAAGCCACAGTACCATCGGCGCTGAAGACTTTCAGGGTCGA
>JAIESK010000007.1 GCA_019746105.1 Alphaproteobacteria bacterium | reverse complement strand
ATGGATCCTAATTACGGCAATCCGCGGAGCAATGCAGAACTTGAACCAAGAGGGCCAATGGTTGATGCGTATGGAAGAGTTGAAGGAATGGATCCTAATTACGGCAATCCGCGGAGCAATGCAGAACTTGAACCAAGAGGGCCAATGGTTGATGCGTATGGAAGGGTTGAAGGAATGAATCCTAATTACGGTAATCCTCTGAGTGATGCAGAGCTTGCGCCAAGAGCGGAATAAGATAATTAGCTTTCATTAAGTTTGCATGAACAGAGGTGCCCCTAAAACGAGGGCACCTGATGTTTACCCCATACATTTACTATTAAAGCTAAAAGATTATGTTCGACAATGTTGATAAAAAATGTCGGAGAATAACAGCCTCAACGCGTAGAAGCATTAATAATTTGCCAAAAATCCTCAAGTTTAAGACTGGCTCCCCCTACCAATAGTCCATCCACATGAGGTAAATCAAGAAAATCCCTCGCGTTTTGAGCCGTAACAGACCCTCCATAGAGAGTTGGGATAAGAGCTCCTCCCCCCACACGGATCGAAAGTTCATGCTTTATTAACCCCATCACTTCTTCAATCTGCTCAAGGGAAGGCACAACACCGGTACCAATAGCCCACAAGGGTTCATAAGCTATCATTAACTCATGAGCGTTAAAGGACTCTGGTAAATCACTGAGAAGCTGATTTGCCACAATTTGAAGGGCTTGACCACTTTTTCTTTCTTCCGCACTTTCTCCAATACATACAATGGGGCGCAAGCCTCCCTTAATAGAAGCTTCAATCTTTCGACGAATCAAAACTCCTGTTTCAGAATGATGCTGACGGCGCTCGCTATGGCCAACAAGAACGTATTTACACCCCACATCCACAAGCTGTGTGACATTCACATCTCCAGTAAAAGGACCACTTTTCTCAGGGTGAACATCTTGAGCACCAACTTGAATTGAAGCGCCCTGTAATGCCTCAACAACAGTAGACAGATAAGGATAAGAGGGACATAAGATGATATGAGGAAGGGATCGTTCCGATTCTTGAACACGTTTTAAAAAGCCTACAGCCAATTTTTGCGCATCCGCCTTCGTACCGTTCATTTTCCAATTACCAATAATGTACTGCTGCATAGGTCCTCACCTTCTTAATGAATCACTCTATTTTGCTTGAAAGGCACATTTTTGTCCATAACTCAATGAATTTGAAAAAAATATATACACTTCCTTAAGGATTTTCTGTACACTATAAAAAAATTTTAAAGATAAAGAAGGCTGAACGGAACATCCATGGAGCAAGCAATACAACAAAATAACGTGCACCCTATGGCAGCAGCTCCAGTTCAAACTTTACCTATTCAAAGTGTGCCCTCTCCCTCAAGCAAGACTTCAAGCGTTACAACCATTACGATGAGTAAACTTTCTCTTTTTTCAATAAGTTTAAGTCTAATGCTTTTAGGTTCTTTAACTTTTTTTAGTGGTTTTTTAGTTGGCATGTGGTTTTCCGCCCCTGCTCCTGCTCCTGCTCTTCCCCCTCCTCCTGAATCTTATGTATCTTCCTTAGGAAATCAGGGACAAACATCGGGATATATTGCTCCCTCTCCCCAACAACAATATCCTCCTCCAGTTAGTAACTCTTCCCTGGGGGCACAATTACAAAGCATAGCTTCACAACAAGCTGGGACGTTGGTTCAATCAAAGATCAGAGAAGAGAAACCTTCAAATGTTCCTTCTTTTTTAACACCACTCGTCTCTGCAACAGCAGAAGCCATTGGAAAACAAGCTGGTCAAAAAGCACAGAGAGAAACCTCACAACTCATTGGTCAAGCAGCTTCCACCGTTCATAAAGTCGTTACAGCACCAACTCACAATAACACCTCCCCAACAAACACATCCTCAACAACTGCCCCTCCTACGTCAAGCGTATCAACAATGACACCTCATACAAATGCTCCCGCAGCACTTCCACAACCTAGTATCCCTTCATCTTCTAGTGCTCCTTCATCGCTTCAACCAAGTGCGGTTTCGCCTAGCTCATCCGTCTCTTCGACTTCATTGGAGAACTATACAGTTCAACTAGGTATTTATGCATCAAAGGAAAATGCTTCTAATCTTGTTACTCATCTCCAAGGATTAAACATCAATTCACAAGTAACGCAGAGCAAAGCCTCAGATGGAAATAGCGTATATTATGTTCATAGTGGTCTTTATAAGGATTATAACATGGCCCAAGAAATCGCCTCACAGTTTGCAGACAAAATTCCGGGAGCTATTGTGGTTAAGGTCTCTGAGAATAATGCAGGTCATTCATGAAAGTAGAAATCATGTCTTTTAAGCCAAAAACCATAGCTAGATTAGCCTTTGCTCTAGCATTGAGCCTTGCTGGTTGCGGCAATGATTCCGTTCCAGAGCTCACGATCAATAGTGTCTCCATATACACTGACCAAGATGCCAATCAAAATTCTGCAACTGCTGTTGACCTTGTTGTTATATATGATCAAACCCTTGTCAGCCGCATAGGGACAATGTCCGCGAGCCAATATTTTTCCAACACACAGCAGTTGTTGCTCGACAATCCTACCCTTATAGATATTTGGCACTGGGAACTTGTCCCAGGACAGGTTGTACAAGCTTTTACTCCCGAAGCAGGAGAAACTAAAGCTTATGCTGGTTATGTTTTTGCCAATTATCTTACCCCAGGAGATCATCGTATTAAGATAGCGCCTAGTGGTATCATTAGCATCCTTCTTCAAAAAAATGATCTTTTGAATCTTTCCACGGAAAACCTTGTTGCAGCCAATCCAGGAACAACAATGGCTAATGCCGTAAGAACTCCGAATTCTTCTCAAGGTTTTCAGGGCAATCTTGGTACTACAACTGATGCTTATTCCTCTTGTCAAACGTCTTGCTGCGGAGAAACACCAGCGTTACCTATGCCCATCCCTAGCAATACGGCAACAGATGTGTCTAATACCCCCTGTGGTACAACATCGCCAGCATCTAACACTCCCTATGGGACAATGCCATCAGCTACCCCCTGCGGAACCACATCGCCAGCATCTAACACTTCCTATGGGACAACATCATCAGTGTCTAATACCCCCTGCGGAACCACATCGCCAGTTTCTAATACACCCGGGACGACACCATCAACGTCTAATGCCCCCTGCGGAACCACATCGTCAGTGTCTAATATCCCCTGTGGCTCAGTGGCGCCTCCTTCATCATCTTCTTCAACGCCACAATCAGGGTGCACGGGCCAACCGGTTCTAAAACAACCCATTCCCATAGCAACACGCCCTTTAAAAATTCCGCCCGCATTGAAAAGAAACAATCCTGGACCTAAGGTGAAAAATGGCTAAAGTAAATATAAATCCCCTTCAATGGTATGAAGGTATGCTTCTCATGCCACAGCACTTTCAACAAGCAGACATTCGTGTAGAAAATCTGATGTCCTACTATATGAGTCATACTTTTCCCTATTATTGGGGAATTCATCACTTAAAAATCGATAAAGCCCTTTTAACGTCAGGAACTTTTCGCCCTCTTGAACTCGAAGCTATCATGCCAGATGGTTTGATAATTTCAAGCCTCCCCTCCAACTCCACTCCCTTAGAGATCAATTTACATACTTTAAAGGATCAATTACAGAAGACTCCTCAATACATTTATTTATGTGTTCCTCCTCAAAAATTTCAAGAAGGACACCCAGAAGAAGAGGTACCTCGTTACATTTCCTCACTTTCAGGTCAAATTGTAGATATTAACACGGGTGAACAACCTATTGAGATTCCTCTTCTCGAGCCCAATCTATCTCTTCAAGTCGGAAGCGAGCCTCCTGCACATTATGTTTCTTTCCCTATTGCCCAGATCAAATACGGCGCCAAGAGCTTTTCTTTAACTGATTATCTACCTCCACAACCTCAAGTTGATCTTTCTTCGGGAATTGGAGCTGTGTGTAATCAACTTTCAGAACAGCTACGCCTAAAATTAGGTTACCTTCAACAAAAAGTTCAAGCTGTGTGGTCAAAGGCTGTAAAAGATTCTTTCTTTGAAGAGATTGAACAAATTCGCCTCAAATTAATTGCAGGACTTCTTCCTTTTGAAGCTCTTCTCTCTTCACAAGCCGCCTCACCTCTTCAATTATTCAAAGAATTATGTAGCCTTGCAGGCCAAATTTCTGGTGTTAAGTATGGTGAAAGCCCTCCTCGCTTTCAACCTTACAATCATTTAGACCTTCGCTTTACATTTAATGAAGTTATTAATTATATTAAAAAGGTTTTAGATGAAATTCAAGAAAGTTACACTATTGTACCATTCACCCTCAATGATCGCGTTTTTACACTACAGCTCGATTCTTCATGGGTAGGAGATCGCCTTGTTCTCGGCATAATGGCAAATGCAGAAATGGGAACAGAGGCTCTTATCAACTGGATTAACAATTGTGTCATTGTAACAGATAAAAACATTAGCCTTGCTAGAGACAACCGGGTACTTGGAGCCAATCGTACAATTGTTCCTGAAATTCCCTCCCTTAATCTTGTTGCCACAAGTGGCATTCAACTCCTTGTTGTAGATGTTGACCCTCATTACATTGACCCCAAAGGGACTCTCTGTATCTTTAATGTTTCAGATAATGAAGATAATCGACCTTCGGAGTTAGTGCTTTATAATTCTAACCAACAAACTTTAGAGGACATAGATTAATAAAATTTTAATAAAATTAGCGGTAAGCTAAAAGAAGATTGGCCTCAAACGTAAAATCGTATAGATATACAGACGAGGCCCCATAATAAAAAAGGAAATGTAATTCGTGGCGCGTTTTAAGAGTGATAAAGAAAGAGGATCATACATTATCGAGTGCTTTGAACAGTTTTATGGAGAAGTCCTAAAACACAAGCAGTTCGCCCTCTCTAAATCGTCAAAAAAAGGCAGCACTGACGCCACCTCCTCGCCAAATGCAACAGCAGAATTTATTCTGTCAAAGCTGAAAACTGTCATTAAAGAGCAGACTAGAGGAGCCCGATATGCAGGCGATACTTTTTCAGAAAATTATTTTAATGAAGCTCAATTCATCATGGTTGCTCTTGCTGATGAAGTCTTTCTGAATTTAGATTGGGCGGGTAAAGCCTATTGGGAATCAAATCTGCTCGAACAAATCATCTATGGAACGCATAGTGCTGGTCAGGTCTTTTTTGAAAAGCTTGATATTTTATTAAAAGAGCAAAGTCCTATACAAAAAGAATTAGGGGTTTTATACCTCAATGCCCTTGGGCTTGGTTTTCAAGGTAGATACAGACATTTTGATGACCCAGCCATTTTGCATAGTTATCGAACCCGTCTTTTTACGTATGTCAATAGGCGTGAACCTTATTTATTTAAACAATATATCCACCTTTTTCCCGACGCCTATTCACATACGCTTGAAGCGAACGCATCAAAACAACTTGCTACCATGCGAAATTGGTATTTGCTTATGGGAGGACTTGTTCTTACCTACCTCATAGTATCTTCTATTATTTGGTACTCGGCAACTTCCGAAATTAAGACTGTCGTAAACAAAATTCTTACTTTTGCTGAAGCAACAACATAAAGGAAAAACATGCCCAGCGGTCAAGCAACACAATTATCTTATTACTTTCCATGGAGCTTGGTGGTCGCTCTTCTGCTCGCCCTTGTTTTTGCTTTTATTGGCATTCTTATTTTTCGAGGCTCTTTCACTCAAAAAGAAGAATCGCACCGTTCTTTTGAAGAAACTTTTCCCTTTATTACCTCAATCAAATTATATTTAGCTCGTTTTGGTTATTTCGCAATTGATCCTTTAAGCAAATCTTTTCTTTATGCGATAAAACTAATGCAAAATTTTATGGGAGGAACACAATTTCGTTATAACCTTCCATGGATTCTTATGCTTGGAGCGAGTGGCGCTGGGAAAACTACACTTCTTGAAAACTTAAACTTGGACAAGCCTATTGGAACTCCAGATTTCACTACCGATGAAGATTCCCATCCAGCTCTTAATTGGTGGTTTTATGATCATGGAATCGTCTTAGATTTAGAGGGTGATTATGTTATTAAAGAAACTCAGACGACATCTGATGAAAAACAATGGAAGCTTTTTTCGAATCTTCTCGCAAATTATCGCCCTAAAAGAGCCCTAGATGGCGTTGTCTTAACACTTCCCGCATCAGAATTCGTGGGTTCGCAAGCGCTTTCTCACAACGATATTCTAGCAAGAGCTGAATATCTTTATGGTAAACTATGGTATTTACAACATACAACTGGAATCAGGCTTCCTATTTATCTGGTAGTTACCAAGTGTGATCTCATTCCTGGTTTTGAAAGCTTTTGTAAGTCTCTTCCTTCTCAGAACAAACGGGATATGTTTGGATGGTCTAACGATCATGCAATTGATTCAGCTTATGATTCTAGCTGGATTGAAGAAGCCTTTTCAACAATTAACCAATCTCTTTATCGAACACAGCAAGAAATTTACGCTGATGGTAAAAACATCGATGGACGAGATGGAGTCTTTTTGTTTCCTCTTACCTTAAATCAATTGAAGGGCCGTTTACAAACTTATGCGAATCACATTTTTAAAGTATCTGGCTATCATGAGGCATTTTTCTTAAGAGGCTTATATTTTGTTGGGGATAGTCATTTTACACCATTAAATGAGGTATCTTCTAAGAACACGGCAGCAGCCGCTCTTAAACAAGAGGTTAAGACTGATCCGACTAACATTTACTTTGGAGATGATCTTTTTGCAACGAAGATTTTTCGAGAAATTGGTGTTGCTCGTCCTATTTCTAAACTGCTTTTAGGAAATACCACAGTCATACGTTTTACAAAAATTGGTGTGGCTATTGCTGCCATTTTAGGGACTATTGCCCTCCTCCATTCAAACGAAAAATTACAATCTGCAAAGATGAATTTACTTCCCGCTCTTAATCAAATTGATGTGAACTTAGAAAAACTCAAAGGTCAAGAAAACAACTCGGAAGTTGAAAGAGCTATCTTTGGTGATCAAGCACATACCCTCATTGAAACAATAACGCAAATAGATGTTAATCACTTGAAATCCATCTACATTCCACCTTCTTGGTTTAGCCCCCTTGATACAAAGATCAAATATGTTATGGGGATATCTTATGGGCGCATTATTCTTCGTTCTATCTCTATTCAGCTCGCCTATAAAGCCTCCCAGCTTGTAAGTCCAGACACAGTTGTTCCTATTGCTCAAAGTGCAGGCAGTCCGATGGATCCCCTTGAAACTTTAGAGTTCTATAGATTTTACAATTATGTCCTCTCTATTCGTGCTCTAGAAGCCGCCGCAACTAAATTTAATGAGTTGGGAGTGACGGCTAGCTTAAAAGATGTGGCTGCCATTATTCAGTATCTTTTCGATTATATAGTACCGGAAGGCTTTTTCGAGAATACAGAGTATTATATTACCGCTTTAAGACATACAAAAATCAATCCTTTTGACTTTCAGGCTTACTCTACAGATGCCACTATAAAACTACATAAATTATTTAATGAGTTTCAGGTAAGGACTTTTGATCCCACACAGACCATTCCAGGTTTTGGCGCATTGATAAAGAGTATACAAGAATTTTCAAGCACACGAAATTATACAGCTTACGATGCAGACCTCTTAAGAAATGTTTTCATGAACCTGCAACAAACAATTAATTCTATAAGCAACCCTACTCTTCAATGGATTAATGCGGGAGACAGTGTAGATAACTTTAATCCAGGCCCTCAATACGAGTATACTATACAACTTATCGCTGATTCGATTCTCTTTTCATCACAAACCACCGATGATTTAATCGCTGAGATAAATCGAAATTTTAAACTCTTCCGCCAAAAACTTGCAAGCTATAGCTCACCTATGATCGATGGGGGAACAATTTTTACTGTTGAAAATGGGTTAGCTATTGCAACTCCTTCTCCTGGAGCCATTTCTCTCTTAAATAATTTAGCCTCTTTCTATGCGCAAAGCTTTATGGCTGCTGCAGAGCAGAAATCAATTATTACAGCCATTC
Organism: Alphaproteobacteria bacterium; assembly: GCA_019746105.1. GTDB lineage: Bacteria > Pseudomonadota > Alphaproteobacteria > UBA9655 > UBA9655 > UBA9655. Next base: position 9,403 of record JAIESK010000007.1, on the reverse strand, counting down.
CTATTGGTTCAGTTTTGCTATGGGATACTTTGCGTCTTCAACAAGCAAGTCACTTAATTAATGATTACAATAGCTTTATCAATTCAAAGCTCCTAAGCTTTCCAAAGGTTCTTCAACCACTATTCCAAAAAATTGGAAGAGACAGCTTAACGCTGAACCTTATCAGTTCAGTCGTGAATGCAGAAGTCTTTAGCACAGCCCTCACAACTGGATCTGAACTGGCTCCAGAGGATGCTGTTATGTCTCAAGTTCAAAATTACCGTACTGCTGCTCCATTTCTTGAGCAAATCCTCTTCGCTTTTTATGCCAACAATGCCAACAATGCCTTTACAACTTTAAGGTCACTTCTTATCTCTCAAGTATATGCGCCTATAAAAACGCTGGATTCTATCCTTACCAAGGAATACCCTTATGCAATTAAAGATAATTCTTTTGAGTGGTGGACAGGCGCAAATATGGCCGCTCTTGAAGCCTTTGGAGTGGTAAGCCTGGCTTCACTTAAAAGCCACCTTGAACTCCAACGTGACCGAATCAACTATCTTGCTCGTGAATTTGCGGAGCCATTAGTCCTCTTCATTGAAGAAATTAATAAGCAGGGTATGCCTGGAAATTTACCCCTTGTTACAAAATGGGCAGGAATTCTGGGAGAGTTAGCAGGCTATGAACAAAAAACTCCAGGAAATGGTTTGAGTGCTCTTGAAGACTTTATTGTGGGCCCTCTTAACGAAGTTACCCTTGCAACCTGCAACAAGTATGTGAACTCAGAAAATATGATTTCCAGTCAAGATGATTTCTTTGTCGAAATATTATTGAACATACAAGAAAAGCTACATGAGCGTTGTGTTGAACTTTCAGGCGATATTTCTGAGAATACGTATACTAATTTAGCCACTTTCTTTAACGCTAATTTGGCGAATAAATTTCCTTTTGTGGACAAACCTGATGCTTCCTGCCCTGATGCAAATCCTCAAGATATACGAACTTTCTTTGAAATGATGGATAGTGAATCCGCTAATATCAAATCCACACTTCAAGAAATGCAGAAATCAAGCCCTGCAAGCAAAAATGCTCTCACCTTTATTGAGCAAATGGATAAGGTTCGCACCTTTTTTGGAGGATATCTCGTTCCTAATTCCACCCTCCCTGCTCCCGCATTTGCCTATAATGTTACCTTCCGGGTCAACAGAGAAAAGGAAGTCCGTGCCAATGAAATTCTTAATTGGTCTATAACAGCAGATGGGAGCACAATCGATATACGCTCGAAGTCCTTTGAGGGGTTATGGAGTTTTGGAAAACCAATGAAGGTGGACTTCCGTTGGGCCATAAATAGCCCTCTGCAACCATTACAGTGCAACTCAATAGCGAATTATCAAGTCCAGGGAGAAAATGCCATATTCTCTTATGATGGGAACTGGGCGCTTCTTAGACTTTTAAGATTAAATGAGGCAAGCCCTGGTGATTTTGATACTTTAAATGATCCAACGCCTATTACTCTGCGTTTTCAAATTCCTCTTACAAATGCGACTCCTAACTATCAGGGAAAAAAGGAAACTGATCCAAAGAGTGCAACAGCCTTTATAAGCCTTCAGGTTATGCCTATAAAATCACCTGCCACAACATCGTCAACGTCCTCTTCAAGCTCTACTACCACTACACAGAAGATTACACCAGGTTCTCCTGTAACTCTGCCCTACTTCCCCTTTGAGGCACCACTTATAAATAGTTCAGGAGGATGTCCAAAAAATGGCACAAACTAATGTTTCTTCCTCTCTATTAAATCCTATTCCTGGGGATATGCCTTGTGGAAAATATTTACGCTACACCGAGTTTTATGATCAAATTCGTGAAGCCCGACGAGAAGAAGACGATAAACTTCCCCAGGGCGTTTGGAAAGTAGATGTCAAACGAGCTGATTGGGAAAAAGTTTCCCAATTATGTCAAATGGTCCTTATCCATCAAACAAAAGATCTGCAAATTGCAGCTTGGTTAACAGAGGCTTGGCTCCATCTAGAGGGTCTAGCTGGCCTTGCAAAAGGGCTCAACCTTATCACTCAGTTAACGCAAAAATTTTGGGAAAATATCCATCCTCAATTAGACAAGGAAAATGCTGAATCTCGCATTATTCCTTATGAGTGGATGAATTCAAAATTAAGTGTGGCCATCCAGACAATTATGATTAGTTTACCCAATGAAAAATCAAGACATACCTATCGTTTTTTGGATTATACAGATGCCAATCGCCTGAATCCCAATAAAAAGATTCAACCCCTTTCTTCTCCAGACGTGGATACGAAACCGTCTTCTGCAACTATTTCTTTAAGCATAAAGGAAACCCCTACCTACTTTTATCAAAATTTAGAGGAGAACTGCTCTTTAAGTTTGGAGGCTAGTGATCAGTTGGAAAAGGTTTTAACCTCTCATCTCCAAAGTGACGCTCCCACTTTTTTTCGAATTCGAGAGCAAATAAAGGATGTCCAACGCTTGGCTTGCCAGATACTCAAAGTTCGTGGTGAGAGCAAGATAAATACACAAGAGGAGGTTACTGTGCAACAAAAAGAACAACCCCCTAGCGAAACCTCTAGTGAAAACTCTAATAAAAGTACTTTAGCGCCTCTAGCTATTAAAAGTCGTGCCCAAGCTTATACGATCCTAGCAGAAGTAGCAGCTTATTTAGAGCGTGTTGAGCCCCACAGCCCGACTCCTTATCTTATTCATCGTGCTATTGCATGGGGTGGCATGTCTTTAGCTGAAGTTATCTCAGATACCCTTAACAATGGGCAGGATATGTCTCTTCTCCTAGACATTCTCAATGTCAAAAAGGAAAAAACTAAAACCCCTTGATTGGAAAAAGGAATTGCAAAGTTCCCATAGGGTTCATCTGTACTCCCGTTACAATACTACAGCAAAACTTTGCGTAAGCCCAAGTCTACACCTTTGTCGAGATAACAAATGAGAAAAATTTCATGACTCCCTTGAAAGCTTATCACTATAAAAGAGTGAAACTGACCGCCTTTAACGTATAACGGTCATGATTCTAGCTTCCCGCCCTCTTTCTGAGCCGGAAACCTTAAGCGATACACGAATACCTGGTTCCAGAGATTCATACCCTGCTGCGCGAAGAACGGAAGCATGAAGAAAGATATCGCGTCCCCCATCGTCTGGGTACACAAAGCCAAATCCCTTAAGAGGATTAAACCATTTAACTTCTCCCTCAATCTCTTCAAGGGCTTCAGGATCAAAAGCTGGTGAGCGTTGTCCCATAAAAGCAGGTGCGAAACGAGGTTCACGAGCTACGAATTTGACTTCTAAAACCCGTAAAACCTGACGACCTCGTCTGCCAGGACCAATGTCACAAATAATGCGATCCCCCTCTTCCACACGGCGACACCCTGCAGCATCAAGAACGGAAAAATGCATAAAGATATCACTTGATTCGTCATCGGGAACTAAAAATCCATAACCTTTTTCCGGATTATACCATTTCACTTTAGCATCAATTCTTTGAATATCTGCCTCAGAAATTTCAGTTTCAGGATCATTGTAATCGTCAAGCTCATGTATCAAAGGTTGGTTCATCATTCATTACCCCCACGCAATTCAGTATCATTTATATTTCTTTTTTTATAAAAGCAATAAGTCACAATTGTCTTTTTAAGTCTTTTTTTATCAGGTTGCATAAATACCACTTAGTTTTTCATATAAGAGCTATAGCATAAATTGCTACAGTATCTCAACATGATTATATAAATATTTATCTATTTTTTAGAAATGAAAAAACTTCATTTCTTTTTCGTATCTTACAACAAAATGGTTAAAAAAGTCTTAAAAAACTTCTACCCATTTACAAAAAATGTGCTAAGATATTGTTAGACTTAAAAATTATTTTTTAAATAGTAAATAAAACACATTAATGTAGAATATTTTTTATTTTAAGTATTTACACATAGGAGAAACATATGACAGTTAAAGATACTGTAAAAAATACAATTTCAAAACTTGAGTCTCTATGTGCTTCCTATGAAAATCAGTCTTTATTTCAGTTAGATGATTTAGATGAAACAGTTATCCACTTGAGTCAAGAAGTTCAATCCATTGACTTAGCCGCTGACAAAAGTTTAAAAACTGATCTTAATATCCTTCAGGGATCTTTAATGAAACTTTTTTCTGTATTAAAGGAACAACAAAAAGCACTTGAAAAGCAAGCCCATGAAATCCATGTGCACCAACGCGCTTTACAAGCTTATGCAAGCGTTGCAAACAACAATTAAAAGCTCTCTCTTCAAGAACTCTATTAAACCACCGATTTCGCGGAAGATCCCACAAAATCTGTGGTATTCACAAGTCTCTATTATGCTAGGATATTATAATTTATCTTTGCCTTGTATCTTTATCTTTTATCCATTGTGCAATCACGCCTACTTGTTGCACTCTTTCTGATAAGTCTCCCTCCCACAAAGGGTTAGAATCTAGTCTATGCCCATTATTTCCAATCAAAAAGGTTTCTTTCACTTGTAGTCCATATTGTTCAAAAATTCTTGATAAATTTTGAGGTGTGTAAACACGTAACGTATTAGTAACAAGCGTAATTCTTCCTTCTTCAACATCATCAATAGTATATGGCATAATTTTTGTTTTAATCAATTCTTGTATATCAGGAGTAAATTGACTGATATCATTAAATGCTGGAATGAAATTAGAATCTCTTATTTCGTATAATGTGGTTTTAGTGAAGCCCAGAGGATCTACATCCTCTTCACACACCGAGGCTGTATTGAAAAAAGAATGACAAGGCATATCATTGTTGTACCCAAAAATGGTGAGTAGAGATCGCGTCACTTTAAATCTTGTTGCTTCCGGATGCTCCTCTAGAGAACTTTTAAATACATCCATAGTGTAAGGCGAATTAACTGAAAATATGAGATGAGCTTCTAGCGTTGTAATATGAGGTAATATACCACTAAATAATTTTTCAATTTGTTTATCCGTAAGAAAATGAAGAAAATTACGACAAAGAATAAAATCAACCTTATCAATAAGTTCAGATGTTTCTATCGCAAAAAAGTCACCTTTTATGGATTTCAAGCGAGACCTTACATCTTCAGGTAAGGATAATTTTAAAGTTTCAAATGTTTTAATTTCATCAGGATCAATATCATTGAGATAAACTTCACCTAGTCCTGCAAAAGCTAGTAATGCGGAATTTTCTCCAGATGCGCCCGCTATTTCAAGGCCAATCTTCTCTTTGGCATCCCTGAAGGCCGTCATGATCCAATGTAAAATTTCAGGATGCATTGGAAATTTCATACCGTTCTTACCGTGGCTACTCTTCCCAACAAATGCAGGCTTTGATTCGTACGTTCTGCACACAATTTGAAGTGCCGCCTCTACATGATCTTGACTTTGAAAGCTAGATGAAAGCACTGGCTTAAGTAAGCTTTGATCTGTCAAATCAGCGCGATGAATTATGGGTAGAGATGCCCGAGAAGCATCTCCTTGTGATTCAAGAGCCTCCTGCTCCGAGGAGCACATGGCATGTAGTGATGTCGTAAGCACAGCTGAGACTAGCACACTCCTTAAAAAATACGATGTAATATTCATAATCAACAGCCTATTGTTATAAAAATAAAGAAACTATATATATTAGAACAGATGTAAAAGTATTAATAAAAATTGTCAACACTTAACAATCTACTTTTTGTAAATGGTATAATGCCATTTCACTTTCAAATCACATAAATTGATTAAACTGCCTTACCATAGGAGGGTGTATTTATACTCTTTCGTGAAGAACGGCGTGATTCACTATAACTCAACGAAATTATCGCGCCCATCAAAATAAAAGCCCCCAGGCAAGTCCAGGCTGATGGGATTTCGCCAAAGGCGGCAAGACCAATAAGAGCACTAGCAAACCATTTTGTAAAACCATAAGGAATTAGATAACTTACTTCCGCAGAGCTATAAGCTTTGTTGAGGCACAGGTGAGCAGCGGCAGCCAACCCTCCCATCATTAAAAGCCATGGCCATTGCCAAGAAGCAGGCATATGACCATACATCACCGTTGGAATGAAGAGAAGCGGCGCCATAAAAAGAAGAAGATAGGTGACAATCAATTGAGGAGAATCACCAACCGTTAAACGTCGTATCATCAGGGTAGCTCCTGAAAAGCAGATTGCCGCAAGCACAGGAAGAAAAGCGAGCAAACTCCACATTCCTAAGGAAAAGGTGGTTTTCGAAATAATGCCACCTCCAATGAATCCAATAAGAATGGCCAAAGCGCGTTCTTTTCCAATGTTTTCCTTTAAAAAAAGGCGTGCACCAAGAGCTGTAATTAAGGGGCCCAAAAACATCAATCCTACAGCTTGCGCTAATTGCATCTGCGCAAGGGACGTATACATCAGAACAACGCCGATGGCGGAAAGAGCGATGCGAAAGGCTTGTAATAATGGATAGCGGGTTTTCAAGGAATCCGGACCATTTTGAAGAATCCAAGGAATGAGAAAAACCAACCCGAACAAATTTTGGAAAAAAGCAATTTCATAGGCTGGAAGGGAAACTTGACCAATAGCTTCTGCGGTCTGGGAAAGGTAACGTACAATCCCATTAATTGTAGCAAAACAAAGAAAAGAAGTCACTTTCCAAAGCGCACCGCGAAAATGAGGAGAACTCTCCCAATACTGGCTGCAGAAAGTTAACATTTTATGTTACGCAGCAGCAGGAAGTGGCTTAGATTTCTTACTTTTCATGTGTCGCACCTCATGTTTACAAAGGCTAACAGTTGCTAAAAGAATAAAGAAGGATCCAACACCTGTCCAGATGGTTGGCCACTCTTGGAAGAAAAACATGCCGAGCAACGCTCCCGCCACAAGACGGGTGAAACTCATGGGAATTAAAAATGTAATGTCTGCAATGACATAGGCATGCTGTAAGAAGACATAGGCTGCGGCTAAAAGACCACCCATAATAATAAGGCAAGGCCATTGCCACGCGAGAGGAGTCACCCATTGTGGGTAAGCTGCAATGCCTAAAATAGGAAGAGACAAAAGGAAAAGATAAAGAGTCACGGTTTGAGGGGTGTCATTTTTTACCAGCTTTTTTGCAAAAATTGCAGATCCAGCATAACAAGCCGTCGCCCCTAGAGGAAAGAGAATGAGATACCCAACTTCAGTCCAATGCGTGTTGCCTTGAAATAATTCATGGGCCGTAATCATAAGCGCACCAGCAAAAGCTGTGGCAATAGCAGCCCCTCGGGCCCAACCACATTTTTCGCCCAAAAAGAACTTTGCTCCAAGGATAGTGAAGACAGGCGCCGTATATTTAAAAGCAACCACTTGAACAATAGGGAGCTTTGAAAGAGCTGTAAACCAAAGGATAATTCCAAAGGAAGCCGCTAGGGCGCGGGCGAGATAAAGATGGGGATTTTTTGCTTTAAAAGCAACTGTTCCTGTAGAAAGTATCCAAGGAAGGATAAAAAGAAGCCCAAAGAAAGTTTCAAAAAATGCAAGTTCTGTTGCGGGAAGTGGCGTCTCCCCAGCAGCTTGGGCAGATATAGTAAAGTTGCGCACAAAGCCATTGATGCCAGAAAAACAAAGACAAGAGCATACTTTAAAAACAGCCCCTTTGACAGCAGGATCCTGTAGTTTTGCCCAAAAACCAGTTGTTACTCCACTAGGCAAGACAGTCGATGCATCGCTCATGAATTTGATCTATCCTCTGTAAAAGATGGTCACTTCTTCCATATAGCAATTGATTTTCTCTTTTACCAGAGGAAATTGAAAAATTCTTTTCAACTTTCATTCTCGCAGACCCAAAGATCTAGCAAGTATTTGAAAAAAAATATTTTCATCTAATTAATATAGCAAAAGATCAAGTGAATTTTCTAATTGTTTATTCAAGGAGCTGGAATACAGCAGTTAGATTCATTGTATACCCCATTACACGCTGGGCTATCTTTCCAGATACACCGAGGAGTGTGAGAATTACACTCACTCCAGCTTGTTATGCTCTCACATGAACTAGACGCTTCTGAAGAAGCTGCATTCCCAACCGTTATCCCAACAAGAATTATTAAACAACTGAGTATTTTTTTAAACGTTATCTTCTTCATCGCTTTTTCCTTTTTTTAAGCTTATACTTAAAAGGCTACACCTCCTTTCTTAAAAAATTCTTACTTTTTTAGGAATTTATTTTTAACCACAAAACGCCATAATTTCTCCTGACCCTTGCTAATGCCAATACGTGAGGTCGCTTCATATTGGGGAGAAAGGGTAGAATCCTTAAGGTAAAAAGAATCGTTCAGATTTAAATCAATTCCATTATGCTCACGAGTAATCCCAAGATAACGGCAAAGCTTACCAGGGCCATTAAGAAACAAGGGCGGGGGACCTAACAACATAAGACCACGAATCAGAACGGCTGCCGGCCTCCCCTCTTCTTCTGTCACGACATTTAAGCAATAATACATGCCATAGATAAAATAAACATAACTCACCCCGGAAGGCCCAAACATCACAGCATTTCGTCCTGTCTTTCCACGTGCCGCATGACAAGCAGGATCATCTTGCCCAATATAGGCTTCCGTTTCCGTAATCACGCCCGCATGTTCACCAAAGATCAAAATCTTTCCAAGAAGCTCTTTTGCCACATCCAAGGTAGAACGATTGAAAAAATCTGGGGATAGACGCTCAGCCATGACGTTTCCAAAAAAATAGACGTTCCATAAGAACTTTAGGAAGTTGAGGTAGCTTTAAAACTTCATCTATGCGCTTACCTAGAAAAATCCAGGTCGCTTCATAATCATCAGACGTGTCGCGCAGCCAATAGAGAAATGTTACCGAATATACCCATGCAAGAAGAGCTCGTTTGGTATAAAAATTATAATCCGTCGCTGTATCTCCTGCATAATACCAAATCTCATTAACGGTAGCATACAAAAGGCGCGACGCTTCAGGCATGTTCTGGGGCAAGGCAAGATAGGCCGTTGTTTTGCACGCAGCTTCTTTCATAGACCCCAAAAGCCCAATACGCGTCTTTACAGCTAAGGCCACCCGTTCACGCACCCGATAGGCCTCAGGCGCTGGCAAAGAGGTAATCATTTCTTGATCAAGAAGGGCACTCCAATAAGCAACTGCTTCCAGAGGACCTTTGGGAAAAAGACGCCAACCATAAGAAGCATCTCCAGCCACATCAAAAGCAGCTTGTTCTAAAACGGCTTGCGACCACCCCTCAAAAGGGACGTGTACAAGAGCACGTTTTAAAACTTGTTGTTTAAGCTTCTCTCTCTTTGACATCTTTTTCCTTTCCATCATAAAGAAGTTATACTATAGTCACCCTGTTTTGTTCAACTCTAGCTTAAATTTGGAAGGAGGTGTATCGTTTATGCAAGTTATTGTCCGTGACAATAATG
>JAIESK010000092.1 GCA_019746105.1 Alphaproteobacteria bacterium | reverse complement strand
TTGGAAGCCACTTCCCGAACCATTTGAGCGCCCATGTTTTCAAACTTGTCGGTCAAGTCGATTTCTTTTGCAACAGATACGCCGTCTTTTGTAATGCGTGGAGCGCCAAAAGATTTATCAAGAATAACATTACGTCCCTTAGGGCCGAGTGTAACGCGTACAGCGTCTGCGAGAATTTCTACGCCGCGAAGCATGCGTTCACGAGCGTCCGTACTAAATTTTACTTCTTTTGCCATCGTTTATATACCTTTCCTTTATGCAGCAACGACACCCATGATGTCGGATTCCTTCATCACGAGATATTCAGTGCCACTAAATTTAACTTCTGTTCCAGACCACTTGCCAAAAAGGATGCGGTCTCCGACTTTAACGTCTAAAGGAATCACCTTTCCATCTTCGAGGCGTGTGCCTGAACCAATAGCGATAACTTCACCTTCAATAGGCTTTTCTTTTGCAGTGTCTGGAATGATAATTCCACCAGCTGTTTTTTCCTCTTGCTCAATGCGTCGAACAAGAACACGGTCGTGTAATGGTCTAAATTTCATCTTTTTCTCCCTCTAGTTTGGGAATTCACTAGGTTAACAATTAGCACTCTCACCATGAGAGTGCTAAAAGATATAAAAGAGAAAAGGGTTCGTGTCAATATTTTTGATTGGCCATTTTACTGAGTGCCAACAAAAGCTTTGTTCCTCTCATTTTGAAGCTGCTCAAACTGAGATTCATCAAGATTAAAGCCAACGTAGACGGCGGCCTTTTTCTGAGTTGGGATTTTTTCTTGTATCTGAAGAAAATTGACTTTTGTGGTTTGATCGCTCGCAAAAGCAATCTCCAAGTCATGGTCAGAGCGCGATAAAACCTCTCCACCTTCATCCACAACGGCAACAAAGTAAGACGTTTGAAGTGTTAATGGTTCTTTTGCGGTCATCGGCCTAAAGCTTGTCGTGCGGAGGCGGAAAGTCATGTATGTATAGCCATTGTCTTGGGTGCATTGAGGAATAAGGCTATCTAACTCGGTGCGAACAAGAATGCCTTCCGCCTTATCGAGGGTCTTTGAAAACTCAGCCAGAATAGCAGCTTTTGGGCAGCGAACACGGTCAGAAGGAAGGGCGCACCCCCCTAAAAAGAGGCATAGGCCAAAAAGATAACTTCTTAAGGACACGCGTTATGACTTCCGTCACAATAGGGGGGATTTTTTGTTTTTTTACACCCACAAAGCTTTACCTTTCCCGAAGCTTTAGCAGTAAAACACTGAGATTTCATGCCTGAGCCCTTATGGGCCCCATCACAAAAGGGTTGCTTTATACTGAGGCCGCAGGTGCACCAATAGTATTGTTGATCCTTTTCTAGATCGATTTCGTAAGGTTTGGTCATATAGTACTCCATTTTCTTTTAACTTAACCAAGGATGAAACTCTCGACAAGGAAGAATCATCTATGGCACTTTTAGAATGAGGGGAATGAAATGACACAAAAAGTTGAAATTTATACAGATGGAGCCTGTTCAGGAAATCCAGGTCCTGGAGGATGGGGCGTTGTTCTACGCTATAAAAATACCGAAAAGGAGATGTCCGGCTTTGAGGCTATGACAACCAATAACCGCATGGAACTTAAAGCTGCCATTGAAGGCATCAAAGCCTTAACGCGATCCATTAGGATCGAAGTTTATACAGACAGCCAATATTTGAGAGATGGCATTACCAAATGGCTTTTTCAATGGAAGAAAAATAACTGGCGCCTTTCAAATAAATCGCCTGTCAAAAACCAAGATTTGTGGGAAGAGCTAGATGCCTTGACACAAAACCACGATGTTTCTTGGCACTGGGTTCGAGGGCATTCAGGACATCCTGAAAATGAACGCGCTGATGCTCTTGCGCGTCAAGCGATTGAAGAGGCGTTGAAAACTAAGGTTTAAGTTCTACTTTTTGAAAAGCCTCCTCAACAGCAGAGATCGAGAGGACTTCAGGTAAAGGAACTCCTTCGGGATTGTTGGGCCCAAAGACAATATTAAAAGGGATGCCGTAGCGGTCATACTTCTGGAGGAATTCAGTGATTTTAGGATCTTGTTTTGTCCAGTCAGCACGCATAGCTATAACTTCAGGGCGGCTGAGTAAACTTGTAATTTTAGGATTATTTAAAACAAGGCTCTTGTTAACAGCACATGTGACACACCATTCCGCTGTTGCATCCACAAAGACAATTTTTCCACGACTAATGAGAGCTGAAATCGCATCAGGTTCAAAGGGTTGCCAAATATCCAAGGTTGGGGAAGATTGAGAAAATTTATCCGTAGGTGCGCTTTTAGTATCTTGTAAAATCCAAGAAAAAGACCAGGCAATTAAGAAAAGAGGCGTTGCATAAAGCCAAGCATTGAGAGTGGGTCTATTGTGGTGTTTTATCCAAAATAGAGAAATGGCAAGAAGTGCCAAAAGCGTACTCAGCAAGAGCGTTAATAAAGATAAATGGAAGCTTAAAATCCATCCTATCCAAAGAGCTGTCAGAACCAGGATGCCTCCAAGGGCTCTTTGGACCCAGACCATCCACATCCCGGGCTTTGGTAAAACAATAAAGCGCTGAGGGAGGGAAGCGAGCAAAAAGTAAGGAAATGCAAAACCTAAGCCTAAAAAGAAGAAGACGAGAAAAATCTCACCTGTTTGCCTGGCTAAGGCAAAGCTAAGAGCAGTTCCGACGAAGGGGGCAGAACAAGGGGTGGCAAGTAAGGTAGCAAAAACGCCCGAGAGGAAGTCTTTAACCCGTCCCTTTCCTTCATGGGTGATAAGCCATGTCCCGAAACCAGAAGGGAGGTCAATTTCAAAAATACCCAAGAGACTCGCTGAAAAAGCGACTAAGACAAGAAAAACAAAAAGCAAAAAGTGAGGATTTTGGAAATGAATTCCCCAGCCAAATGCTGATCCTGAAGCTTTTAAAAGAACGGTAATAAGAGCAAGAAAAAGGAAGGAAGCTAAAATTCCTATGCCTGTGATAACAAAGCTTTGTTTGGCGTGATTGGCTGTTGCCTTTTTGGATTGTTTGACAAGAGACATCACTTTGAGAGAGAGCACAGGCAAAACGCATGGCATAAAATTCAGGATAAATCCTCCAAGAAGAGCGATGAGAATAAGGCTAAAAAGTGAAAGGCCTTCATAAGATTTTTCCCATTTTTTTACCGCTTTGAAAATTTCATCTTCCTTATCAGTTGGATAAAGGATCAGAGAAAGTTCCTTTTCAATAGGAACACACATGGAAGCGCATGCAAGGAGGGAAACATTTAGATTAAGCGTAACAGGCTCCTCGATTTTCTCGGGGATTAATTCGAAGGGAATCAGAATATTCCCCTCATAAACGTAAGAAAGTTGTTCTTGAATCTCTGTTTTTAAGGGTGAGGGCCATAAAATAGAAAGGTCCTTAAGATTTGATGACTTATCCCAAGTGATTGTAGGCTCAAAGCCCGCCACATCTTCCTCCTTAGGAGTGGGAGCATAGACGTGCCATTCGGAGGGGATTTTTATCTCAAGGCCTGCAAGAATTTTTTGGCCTTTAAGGCCCCCAGAAACCAGTTTTAATTCAACCGGCGCTTTATCTGTGGCGTTAACAAAAGAGGTAAGAAGGAAAAGACAAAAGAGTCCTCCTAAAAGCTTGGAAAATAGAATTTTCATATAATCTTTCATTTGTAATAAAATTTTAACCCAACTTGTGTCATATATATAATATGACAGAAGAATCTAAAGCAAAACAAGAAGAACTTTCGGGTTATCTCACAGGCCAACTTTTGCTGGCTATGCCGCATATGAAAGATCCTCGATATGAAAAAGCTGTTATTTTCATTTGTGGTCATGATGTGAATGGTGCTATGGGCCTCGTCATTAATAAACATTTAGGGGATTTAACCCTTAAAGGACTTTTAGATTACTTGAATCTTTCACAAGAAGCAATAAAAAGAGATCTACCTATATTTTTTGGAGGTCCAGTGGATTCCGGGCGCGGTTTTGTCCTTCATTCCAATGATTTTACGCACCCTGGGACTATTTCTTTGGGAAAGAACATTTCTCTGACAGCAACGATAGATGTTTTACAATCGATTGCTGAAGGCGGGGGACCAAAAAATTGTCTTCTGGCCATGGGGTATGTGGGATGGGCCCCAGGTCAGCTAGATGCGGAACTTCATAGTAATAGATGGCTTCAAATTGAAGCAGATGCTGATCTTCTCTTTGATATTCCCGTTGAAAAAAGATGGGAGAAAGCCATTGCAAAGTTGGGGGTAACACCCGAAACTTTATCAGAGGATTTTGGTCAAGCCTAAAATTCAATTTTTGTTAAATAAAGGCCATGAGCTGGGGCTGTAGGGCCAGCAACCCTTCTGTCTTTGGCTTCAAGGATTTCTTGCATCTTTTCTGGCATCCATGCTCCCTCACCAATACGTTTTAAAGTTCCAACCATATTTCGGACTTGATGGTGAAGAAACGAGCGAGCACTTGTCCTAATAAGAATTTTCTCTCCTTTCTTTTCGATGGAAAGGTGATCTAATGTCTTTAGGGGAGATTTAGCCTGACACCGGCTATCTCGAAAGGATGAAAAATCATAGTGACCGATCAAAATGGAGGCTGCATGGCTCATGGCTGTGATAGATAAAGGTTTGATCACCCACCAAGCGCGAGTTTCTTCAAGAGCAGAAGGAGCTCTTCTATTTAAAATAACGTACTCATAGGAGCGCTTCTTTGCTGAAAAGCGGGCATGAAAATCAGAGGAAACTTCTTCGACATCGATAATACTAATGGGAATATTTCGCAGGCGCTTATTCATAGCACCTTGAATCGCTAAAGGTTTATAAGGTTTGAGAATGTCCACATGAGCTACTTGTCCTTGGGCATGAACTCCTGCATCGGTACGACCACTTCCCCAGATCGTGACAGGACTGCCTAAGAAATCATAAAAAGTCTCTTCAAGAATGCCTTGAACCGTGAGAAGGTTTTCTTGGCGCTGCCATCCTGAAAAAGGAGGGCCTTCATATTCTATGGTGAGTTTAAATCGTGTCATGGGGGAGGTGTTTTGAGAGGAATTGATATCCTCTTAAAAATTCATCGGTAGATAAGGGTGCTTTCCCAATTTTCTGGACCTTGAGGGGGCGTAAGGCTCCTTCTTTGCAGACAATAGTTAGCCTCTCATCGATAATGGTTCCGGGGGGTTCTGAGAAGGAGCCGGCGATGATTTCGGCTTCTAACACTTTAATGCGATCTGCTCCCACGTCAAACCATGTGCCGGGCCAGGGATTTAATGCGCGAATTTGCTGATCAAGGATAGACGCGGGTAAATTCCAGTTTAAGAGCCCTTCCAACTTTTCAAGTTTTTTTGCGTAAGTCACTCCTTCTTCGGGTTGAGGTACGGGCTTTATTTTTCCTTTAAGATAAGTAGGAAGAACTTCCAAAATGGCCTCTGCGCCTAGTGCAGCCAATTTTTCAAAGAGAAGAGGGGTTGTTATCTCTGGTGACAAGGCCATTTTTTTCATGGAGATGATGTCTCCTGTATCAAGGCCTACATCCATTTTCATAATTGTGACACCCGTTTCCGTATCTCCTTCAAGGATAGCCCGTTGGATGGGGGCGGCGCCTCGCCAACGGGGTAGGAGAGATGCATGAATGTTAATGGCTCCTTTTTTAGGAGCTTCCAGAATTTCCTTTGGTAAAATAAGACCGTAAGCAGCAACGATGGCAACATCCAAGTTTAAAGCTTGCCATTCTTTTTGAGCTTCTTCTGTTTTGAGGGTTTTAGGGCAAAAAACGGGAAGATGGTGATCTTCCGCAAATTTTTGGACGGGGCTTGGAATGACTTTATATCCCCTTCCGACAGGACGTGGAGGTTGGGTATAGACACCTACGATTGAATAGGAAGCCTCAAAGAGGGCTTGAAGGATTTTGAGAGCAAAATCAGGAGTTCCCATAAAACCGATGCGTGGGGGGTGATTGCGGGCCATAAACTACCTTTGTTTACGTTTTATTTTAGTGAGTTTACTTAAAATTAAATTTCGTTTTAGGGAGGAAAGATGTTCAATATATAAGATACCATTCAGATGATCAATCTCATGCTGGATACAATCGGCCATAAGTCCCCTAACTTCTAAGGTCATTTTCTGGTTATTTTCATCTAGGTAAGTAACGCCAACCTCCAAAGGTCGAATCACATTTCCAGAAAAATTTGGGACAGAAAGACAAGCTTCTTCAGTCGTTTGCATGGTAGGAGAAAGCCAGGTTAACTCTGGATTTGCCATAAATAGGGGCTTAGGAGAAATGCTATGTTTGTCCCCTAAATCAATTACGATAACTCTTTGATGAATGCCCGCTTGAACAGCCGCGATTCCTACCCCATTGCTATCATAAAGTGTCTCTAAAAGGTTATCCATGAGTTTTCGAACAGAGGGATCAACCTTTTCAACAGGAAGAGATTTCATGGTGAGACGAGGGTCTGGGGCGGTTAAAATTTCTAAAATTGCCATTTCGAATACCTAAGAGAATCATTTAAAAAATACTTCATAAGTAATTTATATAATAAAATTAATAAATGAAAGACTTTGAGAACATAAATAAATTTTAAAACTCAACAGAAATTCTGTGTGTACCCGAAGCTTTGGGATGAGCTTCTGTTTCAAAATGTATCTTTTCGCCAGGCAAAAGAGAATTCTCTGAAAGACGATGATTCCAAGAATCCAATACACATTCTTTTCCCGATTGTTCTTTACAGTTTGGATGAGAAAAATTGCCAAGTAATTTAACTTTTAGAGGCGGGATTTGGCGCACTTGATTTGAATTATTGATAATATCTCCTGAAATTTGTAGTATTTCTTCAGATCCTTCCCTGTGAAGGAGAGAAGATGTATTAAAAATTGAAAGATCTGCTCCGGGGTGGGTTATTCGTAGTCCAATAAGGTTGTAAAGTTTTTCTGCTTGCGGCCAGTAAGTGACTACATGTTCCCGTCCAAAACTTAAGAAACATACTCCTAAGAGTAAAAAGGAAAAGCTGAAAAACCAAAATTTCCAGGAGCTTTTCTTTTCAAAGGAAGTACGTGGTTCAATAAAAATATCTCCGGTTTCTTGTAAAGAAAGGACGGGAAATATCTCTTCTAGAGGGGCTTGAAACCAAATGTGTTGGCATGCAACACAACGAACTTGCCTCCCTTCTCGTGGGAGTAAATTATCATCGAGCATATATCTCTTTGCACACGTTGGGCAGGTAATGATCATAAAACGAAACCTCTTACATATTATCTACTTTGGTTATATGCTCTTTATAAAAACGGTGCAAGCTGGACGATGCTTCTGTTTTGTGCCATTTTATTTTTTATTTTAAAAAGGATTGATGATTGTGTCAGAAGTAATTGGCGAATTATTAGGAGTAGGCCATCAATATGATGAGGGGCCTGAAATTTTCAAAGGGGTCAATTTTTATATTGAAAAGGGATCTTTTCATTTTATTACGGGATTGAGCGGCTCTGGAAAATCTTCTCTCCTTAAAATATTGTATTTAGGTCTTAAGCCAAAGTGGGGGAGCGTTAAGCTTTTTGGTGAAGATACATTTCAAATCAAACCGATTCTTCTGCCTCTCCTTCGTCAAAAGATTGGTGTTGTCTTTCAAGAATTTAACCTTTTAGATCACTTGACTGTTATCGACAATGTTTCTCTTCCTTTAAGGGTACGCGATGTTGATATAAAGCGGAGTTATAAGCATGCTGCAGAACTTTTGGATTGGGTTGGACTTGGAGATTGTATGAAGGTCTATCCTCCCTCCCTTTCAGGAGGACAAAAGCAAAGGGCAGCTATAGCACGGGCCATAATTACGCGTCCGCAACTTCTTTTGGCCGATGAACCCACAGCAAATGTGGATGATGAAATGGCAACCAAACTCCTTTATCTTTTTGAAGAATTAAATAAAACGGGAACAGCAGTTCTTATCGCAACCCACAACCAACGTATTTTGAAGAAATTTCCGTACCCTCAACTTGCTCTTAGGGAAGGAACCGTCTTTCAATTACCAGTAGAAAAGAAGGCCTCATGAATAAAGATCAAGATTTACCCTTAAGAAGTGATATTGCTGCTCGTTTTGTTCCGAAAATTGTCATCTTAATGGTGTATCTTGGAACCCTTTGCTTTACCTTTACTTTTTTTATGATTCATTCAACCCTCCTTTGGGAAGAAAAATTGACAACCAATCTTTCTATCGAAATTCCCTTCTTTTCTGATGGTTCTAGTGCCAATCTTCAGACTCAGGTTACGGATCTTCTGCAAAACACCCCTGGCATTAATAAAGTTGAAGTCGTTCCAAAAGAAGAGATGAAAGCAGTTTTTCATTCCCTTTTGGGAGAAAGCACAAATATAGATACATTTTCTCTTCCTGCCATCGTTGATGTTTCTTTAAATCAGAGGGACGGTTTTGATGTGAAAAATTTAGAAATGCGATTGAAAAATATGTCCCCTTTGATACAGCTTATCGATCATCGTCTTTGGCAGAGCCAAGTTTCAAACTTACTGTTTACCAGCACCTCTCTAGCTCTGCTCTTGACGTTCCTTATTTTATGCTCAACTCTTGTGACAACATTTTTTGCAACGCGAACAAGTCTTTTAATTCATCGTAAAATTGTGGAGGTTTTAAGCTTAATTGGAGCAACACCTTCTTATATCGCCAAACAATTTCAACGTAATGCCTTTAAGCAAGGGTTTATTGCAAGTTCTGTTGGGGCTTTTTTGGCTTTTTTAACGTTTTTAGGAATCTATTTCCTTTTCAAGAATGCAGGACAAACTTTTATTATAACAACGTCATTCTTCTTTGAAGTTCTTGCCATTTTTATTTTGGCTCCTTTTATTACAGCATTTTTTATGATGTTATCCGCACGTAGAGCCGTTATGAAGGCTCTGTGTTCATGAGCTGTTGAGGGGCGGCTATGGTAAAGTATGCTTTACTCTACGGATTAAGGTTCTTAATTGTTCTCTCAATTGGTGCAGGTTTGTGGCTTATGGGTCTTGTTCTTTTTACAAAAATGATTCCCTCCATGCCTCAACCAACCATCAGTTCAACCGATGGCATTGTTATATTTACGGGAGGAGGAACACGTTTAAAGGAAGCTCTGGTTCTTTTTGAACAAGAAAAGGGGAAATACTTACTTATCTCAGGGGTCAATCCGGAGTCGGAAATTTCTACTTTACTAAGTCAAAATCCTTTAAAAGAGAGAATAACTCTGGGATATGAAGCGCTTGATACTATAGGAAATGCTGAAGAAACAGCCAATTGGGTTCATCGCAATAACATAAAATCTTTAATTTTGATTACATCAAATTATCATATGCCGCGAAGCCTTTTAGAGCTTAGGCATTTAGTTCCAAATGTGGAAATTCTTCCTCATCCCGTAGTGGGAGAAGCTTTTTTACAACCTAAATGGTGGCTCGAGCCCCCTACCTTACATCTTGTTCTTCAAGAATATAATAAATTTCTTTTTGCTTTAGTGAGGCGGGCTGTTGAAGATACCCGGAGCCTTTTCAAAGCCAAAGAGAAATCCTAATGTTATTTATAAGATCCTTTCTTTTTAACATTCTATTTTACGGCTGGATGCTTCTCTGCGGTGTAATTTTTACTCCTGTTCTTTTCCTTCCTCGTATTTATACTTTAAAAGTAGCACACTTCTGGATTAGAGGAGTTATTTGGCTTTGTGAGTATGTCTTGCATCTTCAGTTTAAGCTTGTAGGAGATGAAAACCTCTTGAAGACACCTTCTCTTTTTGCTGTCAAACATCAATCTTTCTGGGAAACATTTATTTTTTATTATCTTCTTTCAGACCCGGTTGTTGCTTTAAAGAAAGAACTTCTTTGGATTCCTTTTTTTGGGTGGTATTTAAAAAAACTAAACATGATTCCCCTCTCGCGTTCAACGAAGAGAGGTGGACAAGATTTTATGCGGTTGTTGAGAAACGCAGAAGAAGCTGTGGCTTGTAGAAGACCTCTTCTTATATTTCCCGAAGGAACTCGTTCAAAATTGGGTCAAAAGGGAGTCTATAAAGCAGGAGTTGGACGTCTTTATCTTCATTTAAATATCCCTGTTGTCCCTATTGCGCATAATGCAGGCTTATTTTGGCCTCGACGAACTTTTGTTAAGTATCCTGGTCAAATTACAGTTGATATTATGGATCCAATTAAACCAGGCCTTTCACGTCAAGAATTTATGCGTATACTTGAAGATAAAATTGAAGAAAAAGCCAATGAGCTTGTTCAAAAGGAGAAGCCCTATGAAACTTACGCGTAAAAAACTTTTAGGTGGTTTTCTTATTCTCCTCGCTCTTATTATTATAGGCGTCTTTATTCTTTTCGAGTATAGCGTAAAATGGCTTGAGAAAGAAATTTCATCCACGAAGATGAGACTTGAACAACAGGGATATACTGTCTCTTATTCTGATGTTTCTATAACGGGTAATCCATTGTTGATGGAAATTAAATTTGAAAATCTCTCTCTTAAAGCTCCGCAAGAGGCTTGGGAGTGGCAAGGAAAGGGAGCAGTGCTCTCAGTTTATCCTTGGAAACCTTATGTTTTGACTTGCTCTTTTTCAGGAGATCAAAAATTAACTGCGCCAAAAAACGTGCCTATTTCCTTGGGAACTCTTTCTATTGAAGGAGCATTGGGAGTTTTTACTCTTTCTTCTGATGGAAAATTGGAACAAGTTGACTTTAAGGCAAAAACTATAAGTTCCCTTCTGGGGACAAAAGTTCAAGCTGTCTCTTTTAAAAATCTTTCTTTAAACATGACTCAGCTTAGTCATCCTCTCAACTCTAAATTTACTTTTACAACAGAAGTTGCAAATTTAGAAAGCCTTTTGAAAGCAGCTTCCCTTGATTATTCCTTGACTTTAAATATCGAAGGAGAATTGTCAGGATATACCTCAAAAACTTCTTTTCCTCGTTCTCTTTCTGAATGGCGTGATGGAGGAGGAATTATGAATATCATATCCTTAAATCTTTCATGGCTTCCCATAAATGTAGAAGCTGAAGGAACCTTAACCCTTGATAAAAACATGTACCTGTTGGGCTCTTTTTCAAGTAAAATTACAGGTTATCAAGAAGCTTTAAAAGATATGGTAAAACTGGGGTGGATCAAGGAAAAGAAAGCTTTAATGGCTTCCTTTGTTTTAGAGTTGTTTACAACCACTGATGGGGTTGGCTCAAAGCAACTTACAGTCCCTATTACCTTTCAAAACGGTATGATTTCGGTGGGGCCTGCGCCTTTAATAAAACTGCAACCTCTTGAGGATATTTAGAAAATCATTGACAGATTCATTTGGCATCAAGGTTTAAATTTTAAAAAAGGATGCGCACTTGAAAAATACTGTGTTAGATAGTAAGACTCTTTTAAAGAATCACACAGGATGTAAAAGCAATGTTTTCAAAATTACTTGGTAAACTTTCTTCTGATATGGCTATTGACTTAGGAACAGCCAATACTCTGGTCTATGTTAAAGGTCAGGGAATAGTTTTGAATGAACCTTCCGTTGTGGCTATTACGGATTCTCGCGATAAAAAGCGGGTTCTCGCTGTTGGTGAAGAGGCCAAATTAATGGTAGGTCGGACCCCTGGCAATATCAAGGCCATCCGTCCTCTAAGAGAGGGCGTTATTGCTGATTTTGAAGTCGCTGAAGAAATGATTAAATACTTCATGCAAAAGGTACATAAAAGGCGTAGCTTTATAAGCCCGCGTGTGATTATCTGTGTGCCTTCTGGGTCAACAGCTGTGGAAAGACGGGCGATTCAAGAATCAGCAGAAAGTGCTGGCGCTAGAAGTGTTTATTTGATTGAAGAGCCTATGGCGGCTGCTATAGGAGCGGGGCTTCCCGTGACTGAGCCCACCGGTTCTATGATTGTTGATATTGGAGGCGGCACTACAGAGGTTGCTGTTCTCTCCCTTGGAGGTATTGTTTATGCTCGTTCTGTGCGTGTTGGTGGTGATAATATGGATGAAGCAATTATTAGCTACATTCGCCGTCAACATAACCTTTTGGTGGGGGAAGCGAGTGCGGAACGAATCAAAAAAGGTGTGGGGTCGGCCATGGCGCCAAAAGGCGGAGATGGGGAAACCATTGAGTTAAAGGGCCGCGATCTTTTGTATGGGGTCCCTAAAGAAATTATAATTTCCGAACGGCAAATTGCAGAGAGCTTAAGTGAACCCGTGGCAGCAATTGTAGAAGCTGTTAAGCTTGCTCTCGAGAATACGGCGCCTGAACTCGCGGCAGATATTGTTGACCGAGGCATTGTCATGACTGGAGGAGGCGCTCTTCTAAAGAATTTGGACATTGTGATACGTGAAGCAACAGGCCTTCCCGTGATTGTTGCAGAAGATCCTTTATCTTGTGTTGCTTTAGGGACGGGTAGAGCTCTGGATATGATGAATTATCACAAGAATGTCTTAATAAGCATGTAGAGGGCGTAAAGTGTGGCTCTTTTCCTACGCTATAAAAAGCCGGGGCCTTTAAAGCCAACGCCAAACCCTTATCCATCGCGTTTTCAGTTTTGGCGTCATAGTCTTTTAGCCTCATTTATCCTCATTCTGATAGGGGGAGGTGCCTTGCGATTTTATAAGCCTTTTTACGATCCTCTCCAAGACGGGTTTTTTGAGGGAACTGTGTGGCTACAAAAAGTTTTTCTCCAGCCTTTTCATGAAACAAGTGCTCTTTTGAAGGATGCCCATCAATTTATTTATCTGAAAGATGAGCACGGGCGTCTAAAACTAGAAAATGAAAACCTCCACAAAGAGATTCAGGTTTTAAGGCCTCTTGCCCACGAGAACGCAGCTTTAAGAAAGATGTTAAATGTTCCTTCAGTTGAGGTTGTGAAGTACAGTGCTGCACGAGTGCTTTCGAGTCCTTATGACGGCCTTCATCGTTTTTTCCTTATTGAAGGGGGGCAAAAAGATGATCTTATAAAAGATCAGCCTGTTATAGTGGAAGAAGGGGTTGTTGGACGTCTTGAAAAGGTGGGAGTTTATGTGGCCCGCGTTCTTCTGATAACGGATTTAAATTCACGGATTCCGGTTGTAACCTCTCTTTCCAATGAAAGAGCAATTTTGTCTGGAAATGGAAGCTTTTTACCAACCCTTGTCTATCTGAATGATGTCAAAAAAATTCAAATAGGAGAACAAATTGTCACCTCGGGTTTGGGAGGTGTTTTTCCTCCCGGCCTTCCAGTGGGAGTTGTTGATGCCATTGAAAATGGTAAAATTAAGGTTCGACCCTATGTTCCCTTTCAAAAAGTTGAATGGGTTCAAATTCTTAAAATTCATCCTGAAGACTTTTATAAAGAAATCAATACAGCTCTGGAGGAGGAGTGAAGTTTATAACCACCTCTCTAAAATTTCTCCCTCTTTTTAGTCTTCTTTTTATGGTAATGATCGGGAGTTCTTGGCAGATTGGAGTTTTCCCTCTCATGCCAGCTTTTCTGTTGATTCCTGTTTATTATTGGCTAGTTTATCACCCCAGTTGGCTTCCTTTGGGAGGACTTTTTGTGATTGGTCTTCTTTATGACTCTCTTATGGGCCACGGCCTCGGATTAACTTCTTTTTTTCTCATGTTAAGTGCTTTTTTAGGACCTCCCATCCGGTCTTATTTGCGTCCCGATAAATTTCCCTTAATTTGGTTTGGTTTCGGACTTTTCAGCGGCGGCTATCTTTTGCTTTATGGTCTGATTATCTCTGGCGGTTTTGCCTTATTTGTCTCCTGGGTCAATGGAATCATTCTATATCCCCTAGTGGCATGGGTCTTAAGTCATCTCCATGGGCGGATCCAAAAACATGTCTAGAAAGGAAAACACTAACTTTCTTTCAAGGGCGCTTTTTGTGGGTATCTTACAAATAGGCCTCGTGATGATTCTTTTTTGTCGAATGTATTATTTGCAAATTTTTGAAGGGTCTTACTACCATCTGTTGGCCGAAGGAAACCGTATTTTCTCCCGTCCGCTTGTCCCCTTAAGGGGTCAAATTTATGATCGTAATGGCAGTATACTTGTGGAAAATGAGACCAGTTTTCGTCTTCTGTTGCTTGTAGATAAAAAGAAAGACATTGAAAGTACGCTTTCTACTCTTGAAGAAGTGATTTCCTTGTCTCCTGAGGAAAAGGAAGAGATTTTAAAAAAGGTAGGAAAAAAGCATAGTATTGACGCAATTGTGGTTAAAGATGGTTTAACCTGGGAGGAGGTTTCCGCCATAGAACTTCATGCTGCAGATTTACCTGGTATTTCTTTAGAAGTTGGAGCTCGTCGTCATTATCCTTTTTTAAGCGAAGGTGCCCATGTATTGGGATATGTTGCCTCTCCTTCTGAAAAGGAAGAGGAAGAAGACCCAACTTTAGCCATTCCTGGTTTAAAAATGGGTAAAGTGGGACTTGAAAAATACTTTGATCAACGATTAAGGGGCACACCAGGTTACCGGGCCTTTGAGGTGAACGCCCGTCGCAAAATTGTAAGAGATCTGAATCAAAACGAGAGTATTCCCGGAGAAGATATTCATTTAACCCTTGATGGGCGCTTGCAAAAATATGCCTCTGAAGTGCTTTCTGAATATGAGAGCGCCTCAGCAGTTGTTTTGGATATTCAAAGTGGGGGGATTCTCGCTCTTGTCTCCACCCCCTCCTTTGATCCCAATCTTTTTCCGCTGGGCATCAGTCATCATGACTGGAGAGAGTTGAGAGACAATCCCTATGTTCCTATGACAAATAAGGCCATTTCTGGGCTTTATCCTCCGGCATCGACAATTAAAATGTTTGTAGCTTTAGCAGCTCTTGAATCAGGCATTATTAATAAAAATACAACAGTGCATTGTCCTGGTTATTTTTACGTGGGAGATCATCCCTTCCATTGTTGGAAAAAGCATGGCCATGGATCTATAAATGTCTCCAATGCTATTTCAGAGTCTTGCGATGTCTTTTTTTATGAGATTGCAAAGAGGGTCGGTATTGATCGTCTTTCAGCCACTTTTAAAGCGGTCGGCTTAGGAGAAGGCGGGCTTGAAGGATTTCCCCATTGTAAGAAGGGACTTGTCCCCACCAAGGAGTGGAAAAAAGATAAGAAAAATGCAAACTGGACTCTGAGTGACACAATCATGACAAGTATCGGTCAAGGGTATATGCAAGCGAGTCCTCTTGAATTGGTTGTAGCAATTGCCCGTCTTGTAGGTGGAAAAAAAATCCTTCCCCATTTAGAAGGCAGAGAAAATCCTTCCTTCGAAGATCTTGGGTTTAATCTTGAGCACCTTGAGTTGATTAAAGAAGCTATGGCTAATACAACTAACTCCCCCTTGGGTACAGCCTTTTTTGGCCGTATTCAGCAAGAGGGCAAGGAAATGGGTGGCAAGACGGGGACAAGTCAAGTGCGCCGTATTACGCTTGAACAACGTCGTGCTGGGCAGACGAAGACGGGTCATTTAGCTTGGAAGTATAGAGAACATGGGCTTTTTGTAGGTTATGCCCCCGTCCAGAATCCTCGCTATGCTATTGCAGTTGTTGTAGAACATGGAGGCGGCCCTCGCGGCGCCATTCAGGCAGCGCGGGATATTTTATTAAAGGCCCAACTCCTTGGAGAGGAAAGCAAGTGATGAAAAAAATAATAAATCCCCGAATTTTTCATAAGCTTTTCCAATTAAATTGGGGGATTGTTTTTTTTATTTTTCTAATTTCAGCCATTGGTTGGGGACTTTTGATTTCTGCTGGTGGTGGAGATGCTTATATGTGGGCCTTTAAGCAAATGATGCGTTTTGGAGTGGGTTTAGGAATCATGTTTGTGATTGCTCTGACTGATCTACGGTGGTGGCTTCGCTTTTCCTATGTTTTTTATCTCCTCTCTTTTCTGCTTTTATGTGCCGTTGAAGTTATGGGGTTTATTGGGATGGGTGCCCAAAGGTGGATTGACCTTTACGTTCTTCAGCTTCAACCTTCTGAATTGATGAAGATAGCACTTATTATGGCCCTTGCTCGTTATTTCCATAGTCAGTCTCAGCCAATACCTTTATCTAAATTAATTCCTCCTTTATTTCTTGTTCTGATGCCGACGCTCCTTGTGCTCAAACAACCAGATTTGGGAACGGCCATGGTTTTGCTGATGTCAGGAGGGTCTCTATTTTTTCTCGCAGGTGTTTCTCTTTGGACATTTGGAGTGGCCTTGGTTGTCGCAGGAGCTAGCATTCCTCTTTTGTGGACCTTCCTACATGACTATCAAAAGCAGAGAATTTTTATGTTTTTTGATCCCAGTCAAGATGCTCATGGGGCGGGGTATCATATTACCCAATCCAAAATAGCCTTAGGGTCGGGAGGTTTTTGGGGAAAAGGGTATATGCAGGGAACCCAAGCTTATTTAAATTTTGTTCCGGAAAAACAAACTGACTTTATTTTCACTCTTTTATGTGAGGAATGGGGATTTCTAGGGGGGTCGGTTCTTATTTTGCTGTATTCCCTTTTGATTCTTTTGTGCTCTCGCGTTGCGCTGACAAGTCAAAATGATTTTGGCCGTTATGTAGCCTCTGGCATCACTATGACCTTTTTTCTTTATATGTTTATTAATATAGCTATGGTGATGGGACTTTTACCCGTTGTAGGCATTCCTCTTCCTCTAGTTTCTTATGGTGGGACTGCCATGCTAACTCTCTTGATGGGCTTTGGATTTATTTTAAATGTGAGCCTTCATCAAACCCTTAAGGTGCCTCGCCTTTCCATTGGAATTTTATAACCAATTCGATACGAATATGATAAACGCCTTGACCAAAAACCCAAGGACCAGTATAGATTTTAGTGGTGGCCGGGTGGCAGAGTGGTGATGCAGAGGACTGCAAATCCTTGTATACCGG
>JAIESK010000016.1 GCA_019746105.1 Alphaproteobacteria bacterium | reverse complement strand
CAGGGAAACTCTCGCATTCTCCATATCAAAAATTTTAACCCCCTTCATGATTGGTATGGCATGAGCCCCATTGAAGCCGCAGCTCATGCCATTGATCAACATAATGCGGTTGCGGGACATAATCTTTCACTCCTTCAAAATGGTGGCCGGCCCACAGGTGCCCTTCGTTTTCATCCGAGCGAACAGGGGGAGTTACTCTCTGATGAACAACGACAACAACTACGGCATGAAATTCAAAACATCCTTGAAGGTACTCAAAATTCTGGGCGCATTATGATTCTTGAAGGTAACTTTGAATGGCAAGAAATGGGCCTTTCCCCCAAAGATTTAGATTTTATCGAAGGAAAATATCTCTCAGCTCGGGAAATTGCTCAAGTCTATGGGGTGCCTCCCATGCTTGTGGGTGTGCCGGGAGATGCCACTTTCTCAAACTATAAAGAAGCACGTTTTCATCTTTGGGAAGATACAATTCTTCCCCTTCTTGAAATCATAAAAGGAGACTTAAATCAATGGCTCAAGCCTCATTTTGGAGAGGATCTTACTTTGTCTTATGATGTAGACTCAATTGCTGCCTTAGCACCGAAAAGAGAAGTTTTATGGGAAAAAATAGAAAAAGCCTCATTTCTCACCTTGAATGAAAAAAGGGCTTTAGTAGGCTATCCCCCGATCCCCGAAGGGGATCGGAGGGGATCACCTTAAGGTCAATTATACTCTATTATAAAAGACCATCAATGATACGACCGCCGAAGAGGCCGTCGCCATCACAGCAGCATGGATTTACTGGAGCTACTCCACATGGTGCAGCCACAGCTGCCATTCCACATGCGCAAGGTGTACCAAAGTAGAAGTAGAAGTTTTGTTTTCCTTCGTTAAGCAAAGAAGCATTTGCTCCTGAAATGCCTACGAACATTACTGCCAAAAAGGCAAAAGTTGTCAAAGTTTTCATTTTTTCCTCCTTTTGTAAAATGAAACCGCTTTTTATTATTCTTGTCTTAAGATCAGTCTATTCGGAAAAAGATAATATTTTATTAATATTGGCGATTTTTTAAAAAAAAGAGAAAAAACGAAGAAATCGCAGATTTTTCTCAGCGAGGTTCCTATGATGAAAAAGAGTATAAGTCTTCTCCCCCTCTCGCAGCAAAGCACAAATGGTATTTTTTCTGGCTATGCGAGTTTTTTTGAGGTTATCGATCAAAAACGGGATCAAATTGCAAAAGGTGCTTTCACAAAAACGCTTAAAGCATGGCAAATTTTAGGGAAAAAACCAAAAATGCTCTGGCAACATGAGCCAAAAGAGCCCATTGGGCTGTGGACGTCTCTTCAGCAAGATGACAAAGGTCTTTATGTGGAGGGACGTTTAGCCCTTGGTCTTCCCCGAGCCAATGAAGCTTACATTCTCTTAAAGGAAGGCATCCTTGATGGTCTTTCAATTGGATTTCGGACAGTAGAGTCCGTCTATGATCAAGAACACAAAACTCGCATTTTATTGGACATTGATTTACTTGAAATCTCCCTGGTTACCTTTGGAGCCAATAGCAAAGCCACCATTCACCATATTAAAGCCATTTAAGCCATTCCCATAAGGGAATTCCTGCCCTTAAGGGCATTCAACAAAGCGAGGATATAATGCACGATTATGACATACAAACAACCTTTAGCGATTTGGCGCACACATTCGAAGAGTTTAAAAAAACAAACGAAGAACGCCTCATTCATCTTGAAAAGAAACACATGGATATTCCTGACTTCCATAGCAAAATGGAGAGACTCCAAGAAACGATGGATCAGGCCGAACTGCGCCTTAAAAAGATGGAAACCCACAGTCTTCGTCCTCCAGTTGAAACAACTACTGACAGCACTTGTAAGCACACCAGTGCCTTTTTGGATTATGTTCGTAAAGGGACAGAGACATCTCTCCACGATTATGAGACCAAAAGCCTTTCCGTCGGCTCTGATCGTGATGGGGGGTATTTGGTGCCTTCTGGTCTTCATGATCGTTTATATGCGACTTTAACAGAAACTTCCGTCATGCGCTCTCTGGCACATGTTCGAGAAATTTCAACCTCAGCCCTGGAAATGCTGATTGATAAAGATTCAGCTGATGCGGGATGGGTTGCAGAGACAGCTGAACGAGAAGAAACGCGCACACCAGAGCTGGCAAAAATTAGAATTCCTGTCCATGAAATGTATGCCCGCCCCCGAGCCACACAAAAGCTTCTCGATGATGCCAGTTTAAATGTAGAGGAATGGCTTTCCCAGAAAATTGCTCAGAAAATGGCGGACATGGAAAATACTGCTTTTTTAAGAGGGAACGCAGATAATAAGCCAAAGGGAATTCTCGATTATGAAACCGCTTCCAAAGAGCACTGGAACTGGGGGAGGCTTGAGGAAATAAAAACTGGCGTCGATGGAGCCTTTCATGGTGGTCATGCGGCAGAGACACTTCTAGCCCTCTTTTACTCCTTAAAGCCTACCTACCTTCCGGGAGCAAGTTGGTTGTTGTCTCGCCACACTCAAGGACTCTTACGAACATTAAAGGATCCTGAAAATCATCAATATCTATGGCAGCCCCCTCTGGCAGGAATATCAACCCCCACGCTATTAGGCTACCCCGTCATTATCTGCGATGATATGCCTAACATTGTGCCTGGTGTGACTTCTAAATCCATTCTGTTTGGAAACTTTAAAGAAGGCTATCAAATTGTTGATCGCACAGGCATTCATGTTCTGAGAGATCCTTACACTTCAAAACCTTATGTGGAATTTTATGCAACCCGTCGAGTTGGAGGGGACGTTTTGAACTTTGAAGCCTTGAAGGTTTTGAATTTCGCAGCGTAGATATCCCTTTTAAAGGGAAATCTTGGCCATATGAGTATCAATGGCTTTGATCAATTGGGGGGGCAGATTGACATCGGTTTTCAGCGCCTCCCATTTTTTTCGGGTTGTCTCAGCTGTTTGTTTGACGACTTCTATAATAAGATGTTTAGGCACTTTTGCCTTTTCAGCAAATTTTTCAAAAAGGGACAGGGTGCATTGATGCATTATTTTCGTATTCACAAATGTAAGGGCAAGACTATCATCGGGGAGGTAGGGGATAGTTGATAACAAATCATAGGCAGGCGAAAGAACAGGCGTTTTTCCATCGGGATAGAGAAAAGACCAATTTTTTAAATGCATATCCCCATTCCCCACAAGGATACAAAAGGTAAGGCGACGAGTATATTCGATAAGACCATTCTGACCACACAGAGTCAAAATCCTATTGGCCATATTCGTATAACTAACACGCTCATACTTTTGCTCTGGATAAATACCGTAAATCTGCGCAAAATCTTCCATATGAATGCGCGTCTGTTCAGGGCCACGATCAAAACGTTTGACTATAATAGCTCGATCACCTTGAAGAAGCCCAAGGGAAGGCAATCCCTTAATTTGTTCCAAAGAAATTAAGTGAAATTCAGGAACCTGAATCCCAATACTTTCCGCTAAGGTCATCATGGCAAATTCATTTTCAGGCATATGAAAAAAGTTGAGAGAGGGGAGCTTCACAATCCAATCTCCTCCAACGCCCGAAGAGGGAATAGTCAATCCGCCGCCCTTTTTCATAAGAGCTGAAAACTTTAACTGAATACCCGCCAAAGAAAAGCGGTAGGAAAACTTAGAAAGAGAGGAAGACTCTTCCCGCAAAGCCGCATAATCAAGAGTTTCTTTAGAAACTTCAAGACGAACAGCCCCAGGAAGGTCTTCTCCAAGGGCATGGATAAGATCAAATTCTCTCATTGGATTCACACCATTTTTCAAGGCTAGGTAATCACGCAAAGAGCCTTCTGGTAAAAGATTAGAGAAAAAGGGTTCGAGGCGAGTCCGAATAGGGCGCCGTTCCGCAAGTAATTGACTTGTTGGAGAGAGAAAACTTTGACTTAAAATGGGACGATATGGATCCTCCTCATAGGACTTATCAAAGGCAAAAAGGGTATTTCCTCCAGGGAGAAGAAGAATATGTCCCACACATTTGTCATAAAGATAGACATCAAGAGATTTGATCATAATTCTGATTCATTTTCTGGCCCCCCGCCTACGCGGAGATGACACCAGCGAGGAACCATTATAAGTTTTATATCAAGTGAGTATGTAATAAACTTTATTGCTGATCAAGGCAAAACAAAACCGCCCTGTTCAAATGAAAATGACAGGGCGGATTTTTGTGATAATAATTATAACAGAAATAAAACAACGACTTTTTACTTATATATATTGTTTATCAGTTAAAAGGAAGATATTTATTGACATCTTCTTTTAACTTTTTAGGATCATACTTATCGACATTCTTTTTTACCTGATTATGAAGATCGGTATAAGAGTTCTCATAGAGTTTTGCATGACTCTTACTATTATCAGCAGCATAAAGAGCTTCAAATGATGAAAGAGTAAAAATACTCAAGAAAGCCAGTGAAATAAATTTTTTCATAATTATCCTCATTTAAATAATTCTGTATCTATTTTTATTATTACACCAATTCATTTAAAAAAGAGTTAACTTTGGAGATTGAAATGCGCCTACTGCAAAAAATTATTCCTCAAAGGGAAGTTTTTACTTTAGAAGACGTAAAAATATTTCTACGACTTCAGGGAGATCAGGAAGATACATTACTTTCCTCTCTATTAAGTTCAGCCCGGGCTTATGTTGAAGAGGTAACTCAAAGATCCCTTCTTAAACAACAGTGGGAATTGACACTCAAGCCGCCCTATTCTCCTCCTTCTCCTCTTGTAAGACAGAGAGAAAAGCACATTGAAATAAGTCTACCCCGGCCTCCTCTTCTGGAGGTCGAGTTGGTACAGAACAAAGAGGTTTCTATTCCTTACATCATAGAAGAGAACAAGATCATTCTATCCTCAATGTACTGGGATAAAAATATCTCTGTCCTTTATTGGGCTGGATACGGTGAAGAAAGTACGGCGCTACCACCAACTCTGCGACATGCTATTTTAATGGTTTTGCGAGCTTTTTATGATCAACAGAAAGTGGATCTCTCCCTCCTAAGTCCATTCAAAGTCCACCATTTTCTCTAAGAGGCACCTATGAAAGAAATAACCACACGGGATTTGAAAGAATCCCTTACTCTTCTCTATCTACACACAGAGGAAGATTGGGAAGGTGGCTGGCGTGAGGAATGGCGAGAAGGTCTACGGGTGTGGGCTGCCGTTTGGCCTCTCATAAGCATGAAAACGCAAGGCCCTGCTTATCGACTTATCCTACGCGTGCCATTGAGGCTTCCTCCTCAAAGCAAATTCCTGTGGCCTCTTCTTAACAGCACAAAGCGCCTCCGCGTCATAAACTCTCCAACTCTCATCCAATACAATCGCTTTCTCACCATGATCGCCGAGGAGGAAGAGAATGCGTAAGTTGCTTATGGACTTAAGAAAAGACCTCATCTTAATTTGTCCTGCTTTCACCCAGCGCCCAACGACTCCTCCTTATCCTCACATTCTGCTTCTCCCAGAACAGAGTATTTATGGACTTCCCTGGGGGCCGCGCATGGTCTCTATCAGCATTAATGTATTGAGCCAATATGCAGGAACACAAGAAATCCTCAGACTCGGCACTGCCGTGGAAAACTGTCTAATTCAAAACATCAACGCCTTCCAAAACATTAGCATGAAGATGACTGAAAGCACCTTACTTCTTCTCAAGGATGGGAGAACCCGTCGTTATCGATTTCGCATAAAAGCCCGCCTTCCAGGAGTGGCAGAATGAGCGAAACTGAGATTACACTCGAAATTGTCGGCAAAGGAAATTTCTTTGTCCCCTACTCCGCGCGAGAATGCATACAAACTCTTACCCCTATTCCTCAAGGCAGTTTGCGACGAACCATAAATGGAAAGCTGGTGTGGACAGGAGAGACAACCCACCGAAAATTTAAGTCAACGATCACTTGCAAGGACAAAACCCCTCCTGCCTTTGATGGGTTGTGGAGGGGAGATAAAGTAAATGTGACGTGCCTTCAGACCCTTACCCAAACGATCCCTCAAGACGCACGAGAGGTAACCTTAGAACGCGAGCCAGCCTCTCTCCACCTTTATGATTATAGGGGAAAAATATGGCCAGCCCCCATAGAACAACACTTTTCCCTCCCTTCACCCTTTTCCGGAGGTTTTGTGACTTACGCCCCTCGCCTTTCCATGATGGTGGAAAACTATTCCTTAGAGGTAGATGAATGGGGCCTTACGACCTGTTGGACTTTGGAACTTGTGGAGGTGTAAAAAATCATTTTATTGAAGAGATCCTGAGCTCGCCCTTCAGGCTCCTCAGGATGACAACTCTTTGTATTTAAATAT
Source organism: Alphaproteobacteria bacterium (assembly GCA_019746105.1). GTDB lineage: Bacteria > Pseudomonadota > Alphaproteobacteria > UBA9655 > UBA9655 > UBA9655. The sequence goes on along the minus strand of JAIESK010000016.1, from coordinate 9,912 downwards.
AAAAAACCGTGTCATCCTGAGACCTTGAGCGCAGCGAAAGGAACTCAGGATCTTTGACGCCCTCATTTGAAGAAAGCGAAATGGTATTAGGCAGCAGCTTTTTTCAGCTCTAACTCTTCACGGTTCCATTTTTTGCGCTGCTGACGTGTTTCATAAACCGTAATGTAAAGAGTTGCAGGGATGATAATAGCGGCTCCAAAAAGGGTGCTTATGGCAGGCCATTCTTGAAAAATGATCAACCCAAAGAAGGCAGAGAGAACAAACTCTGCATAGCGTAAGGGTTGCAAAGCAGAGACTTCTGTTGCCGCAAAAGCTTTCAGCAAGCAGAATAGCATAAGGCTTCCACCACCACCTAAAATCAAGAGAAAGAAAAGTTCCTGAAAAGTGGGGGTTTGCCAGGTAAGTACTGCGGGAACAAAACCTAGTACTGCCGTTCCAAGTCCCGAATAAAATAACATACACAAAAGACTTTCATCATCTGTCAAAAGTTTCTTATTCACCACGTCAAGAAGGGCAAACATAACGGCTGAAATAATCAGGGCAAAAGCCATAGGATTAAAATCTGCACCTGAGGGATGGATGCTTATCATAATGCCTAAAAATCCAAAGAGAGTCGCTGCCCACCGTTGCCACCCCACATGCTCCTTTAAAAAGATTTTCGCAAGGGGAAGAATAAAAAAGGGAATGGTAAAACTGATCGTTGTCGCAAGGGTTAAAGGAAGTGAAGCAACCCCATAGCTCCACGTTGTCATGGCAAGAACGAGAAGAATAGCTCGAATACACTGGGCTTTGGGATAATGAGTGACAAACGCCTCTTTGCCTTTCACCATCATAAAAGGAAGAAGAACAAGAGTGCTAAAGAAAAAGCGGAAGAAAGCAACTTCCGCCCCAGACAAACGGCTTCCCACATATTTAGTCAGTGTATCATTGAGGCTGCTAACGATACAGACCATAAGCATCCAGAAAATACCTTGAATATAGCCTCTTGAATTAAACCATGAACTTTGAAATGCCACTTTAAAATTCCCATTGTTACTAAATTGGAATCTTACATTTAGTCAGACTTTATCCATTCGTCAACTCTTTTAAACATAACTAATAACAACATGAAAATATTTCTTAATTTTCCTCACATTTCAAATCAAAACAATAAAATTGAAATGTTTGATCTTGAAATTTGTGAGAAAGAGAACCATTTCCCTGTGGCAACTCTTTTGGTCAAGGCTGGAGAACCACTTCCCACTGCAGAAACGGAAGGGATCATTCAAGACAGCCTTGGAAACATTCATTTTAAAGGGCTTCTTATGGGCGCTCCTTCAAAAATCGAGGGAGCTTTTGTTCAAATTAAACTCATTTCAAAACCACACAATTTTATGGAAAGACTCGAAAATCTCCAGAGAGAAAGTCGCGCGGCGCCCTATTGGGATCCCCTTTGGATCACTCCCGAAAAGCATAATGATTTTCAAGAAATTCAGGAAGTGCGCACAGCTTCTCTCTATTGTGATCGAAAAACAGGACGGCTCTCTTGGTCTGATTGGTTTGAAGGCTCAGAGACTCTTGATCTGGAAGACAATATTTTTGAAGATAGCCTGCTTGTAAAAATCAAAATACAGCCTCTGGAGGCCTGTACCGTCAAAGTCCATGTGAATTGGATTCAACAAGAGCACGGTATAGCTAATTTAAGTCCCTCTATTCGTAAGGCTTTTCCTCACTCACGAGTTAGCACTTACACAAAAAATTCACTGATACAGAAGTGGCCTGAGCCAGGGAAATGTCTTGGAAAATCAGGTATTTGGGTTATCAAAAGTGATTTGAAACCTTATTATCCCAATTTACCTTTTTTACCTCGCTTTTCACGGGCCATTACTCTTGGAGAGGATGAAGAAAGCCGTAGATCTTATCGTCTTGAACGCTTTTGGTTTAAACCTATCCTATGGGTGGGGTGGACTTATCAGCAGCGCCGGAGGGAAACTTTAATTTTCACCCTCCCCCACGCTGTCCAAACCCTTTCTCCCTGCCCCGGAGAACACAAAACCTTAGAATTTACGTTGCATAATATTTACCCTGATCCCAATGCTTATCCGTGGAAACCTGAAACTTATTACCCTATCGATGCAAAAGTTATTGTTAAGGATCTCATTTACGAGTGCATTGTGGATCACTTTTCTTCTATGAGCTTTATTAAAGATAGTGAGAATTGGCGATTTTTGAGAACCTTTGCTGCTCCATTGGATAGACCAGAGCGCACCAGCTTTTTTCTGACAGAACGCGGACACGCAGCTGCAGAACACGCTATGGAACGCGCTAAAGTTGAGCTTGCTAAAAGCGCCCGTGCGCTAGAGGTGACTTTTGAAGGACCCTGGGAAGATTTAAAAGACATCACAACAGACATGAGTCTTACATTAGCTGATCCACGCTTGCCAGGAGGGAGAATCAAAGGAAAAGTCACAAAATGGACCTTCATCGCTCGTGGAGAAACAGGAGAGAGATTCATTCGTATCACTCTTCTGTGCGCCATTGGAGAGAGTTTTATATTACCACAAGCCTATGATAGTCGCCTAAGACAATCTCCCACAGGCCTACAATATTCTGTAGAGGAAACCTTTGAACCGCCAACACGAGAAAAAGGACCTCTCTTGCGAAGAGTTCAAGTAACAAATGGTCCCATGGATCAAGAAGAAGACATTCAAAATGGACGCTATGAAACGCCAAAGGCCCTTCAGCAAGCTCTTGGGAAAAAAGCCACACGGCTACGTTTATTTTTTAGGGACTTAAGAACAAAGCACTGCTTAGAGCATACGGTTTCTTTCAAGATGCTCCCTTGGGCAGCTCCTAAGCAAGTAGATTTGACGTCAAATAGAGGAGTATAGCCATGCGCATCCTTCCCATCATGCCCCTTTCTGAGGGATATGAAACTCCTTCTATCACCTTAAATGAAGAGGAAGGCGTTCTCGAGATCTTCCATCCTAGCGAGGGCCATTTGCTTAAAGAGTCTCAGATAATTCCTGAAATTCTTATTCTCCGTTGTCAGATATACCCCATGGCACGGCCGCCTTCTGACATTAGTGTACAGCTCATCGCAGAAAATGAGGTTTTAGAAAGCGCCCCCCTTTATGATGAAAGTATCGTTACCTATGGCTATGACAGGGAAATTCGCGCATCCCAATGGCAAGGAATGGCCTTAGAGTACACGGGGATTGGGACGAGCATTTCTGATGGGGAAAGTCTCTCCTTTCAGGACAATAATTTCTCTTTTGGAAAAATTAAGGTGACATCTCCCCTTTACCTGAAACCTTTCAGGGTTGAAGTTGAAAGCCATAAAGAGCATCACCTTACCCTTGAGGACGGCGCTCATTTAATCACTCCCCCTGGTGCCTTGAACAAACAGGTTTTGCGCGGCTATGGAGCCTATTACAAGGAAGGGATCTCCTCTGAGCATATTCAGCAAATTTACTACTCTCTCACATCAAGCCATAACGCCACACGTATTCGTCTGATAAGTACAGAACAACTGCAAGAAGAAGACTCTCCCCCACCAACAGGAGGAGAGAATCGCATTTTTACCCCTCCTCTCCGAGAGGAAGAATATCTCTCCCTGGGAGGAGCCTTGGCGGCAGGATACGCCTCTATTTCTTTGGAAATTGAGGAAAAAACAACCCTTTTCAAATCCTTTCGCTGTGCCCCCGTAAGTGGCCATCCCACTTTTATCAACGTTTATTTTAAACCTAACTAAGGAGGAAATTTTATGACCCATAATGATTTAGATATTTTTGCCCGTACCCTTTATGGAGAAGCCCGTGGCGAATACCCCAAAGAAGGGCCTGCCTCGTTGATTGCCATTGCCAATGTGATTATGAACCGTTTGAACAGAGGGGGAAAATACGGCAAAACCATTACGGATATTTGTTTAAAACCACGACAGTTTTCCTGTTGGAATGCAAATGACCCCAACCGCCCCTTTCTTTTCGAGGAGACTTTGGAGAGGAATCAAATCTTCTATGTCTGCAAAACTATTGTTGAAAACGTGACGACAGGAAGGTGGCCGGATCTCACACGGGATAGCGATCATTACCATTCTAAATCGTGCCGCCCTTATTGGGCGCGCACAGCAAAGATCAAGTTGCGTCTTGGCCACCATATTTTCTACAAATTAGATTAAGGAGGTTTTATGAGTTTTCCCTTATTAGCCATTGCTCAATCTTTAACAGAGATTGTCCCTCTTATGGCGCGATGGCTAGGTGGCAACGAAAGTGAAGAAACAGCCCGCAAAATTGTCACTCTGGCCCATTCTATCACCGGTGAAAAAGATCCAGCATCACTTCTCCACGCTTTAAAAGCAAATCCTAAGCTATTGATCGATTTCCAAGAAGGCATTTTAAAATTAGATCATGATCTGGAGATGGCAGAATATAAAGATCGTGACAGCGCACGCTTGCGTGATATTGCCATCGTCCAAGCCGGACGCAGTAATCTGCGCGCCGACATCATGGTGATTTCCGCAGCCCTTGGCCTTGTCGCTTGTCTTATCACTATTACTTTGTATCGTTTAAGTCTTCCCGGAGAAGCCGTGGGAATTATCTCAACCATTGCAGGAATTTTTGGTTCTTGCCTTAAGGATGCTTATACCTTTGAATTTGGGTCTTCTCGTGGAAGCAAGCTCAAGGATTCAAAACTTACCTCTCTTATGACAGGACGGCAGGGACTTTAGTAATACAAAAAGCCTTCCAACAAAGCGAGTTTTTCTTTGATAGGAGGCTCCCATCCCCAACTCGGCGGAAGAACGTCACCTGTTCTAAATTCATAATAAATTATAGGATCTTTAGCAAGGTAACGGAAAGACGTGAGTAAGTTGGGACTCGTCGCAAACCAATTGGGCGTCCGACTTGCAAGCTCTTCCAGATTTGGACGATAATCTTGGCGCGTCATCGCACGATTAATCGCTGATTTGACCGCATCAGATGAACGAGGAGTCAACATAAAGACGATAGATCTGCGATCACTTGCTGTTTGCTCTTGAGAGAAAAAGTACTGTACTACAGGAACATCTTGAAGACCTGGGAAACCAGCTTTAGAGTAGACCTCGGTACGTTCATACAATCCCCCTAACATGAGGGTTTCTCCTAAACGGATTTTTACATAAGTATTAACCCGTGACTTATCAACCCGTATTCCCGTTGAAAGGTTTGCCTCTGGTGTAGTTAAAAGACTTCCTTCAATTCCGACTGTTAGGGTCAGCAGATCATCAACTAGCGCCTCTGGCGTGACCTCAACAGTAATCCCCACAGGATAAGCGACAAGGGTTCCGCCATATTGCCCTGTAAATCCATTAACGAGCTCAGTTCCTGAGAAAAAGGTTGCAGGTTGATTCAAGAAAGTAAGAAGAGAAGGCCTGCTAACGACTTCCGTACGGTTGTCAACAGCATTGGCGATATTCAAACTGTAGGTAAGCCCAGCCCAGGTAAGACCCGCAGCAAAAACACGAGCTGACATTGATCCTACGTTATTAAAGTTAACCGTTGCAACATCAGGCGTCCAGTTGGAAAGCGCCCCTGATGTCGTCGACCCCGATCCAGGAGCTTGATTAGGCTTAAAGGCTGAAGGTTCTTGATAGGAAAGGTTATTCGCTGGCGATGCCTTTTTAAGGTTATCTACTCCTGAGCCCGTCATCCGTCCTTTAAAGGTTGCAAAGCTTCCTGGGGTTAAAGTAACAGCTAGGTTTTCAAGAATGTTATGTCCCTTGGTTGTCGTTGCTGATTCAGCAATACGCAAAAGATAACAGTCCACAATGACTTGTTGTTTCTGCTGCACTTCGGCAGATCTTCCTGCGCCCTCTGCTGGTGTTCCTGGCGCTGCCGGTGTTCCAGGTGCTCCTCCAGATGTTGGGGTCGTCCCTGGAGCTTGAGAGCCCATTGTCAATGATGGGATTTGACCAACATCTGCAAGATTTCCCTCAGCAGCAAAATCTTGACTAATACCTTGGCCTTGTATGGACTCTGCGCTTGTAGGCGCTGAAACAGAGGCTCCTGAAGTAGGTGGTGCAGCAGGAGGAGTCGCCCCTCCTTGAGATCCCGTTCCACCCGTACCTGTTCCTCCAGTACCTGTGCCGCCACCGCTACTACCACCACCGCTTGTACCGCCACCTGTGCTGCTCCCCCCTGTGCCGCCAGCTCCACCAGCACTGCCGCCACTACCGCCACTACCGCTACCACTTCCTCCAGTATTACTTCCAGAACCGCCACCACCAGTATTGCTTCCAGAACCACCACCCGTATTTTTACCACCACTTGGGTTTGCCCCTTGCGCCGATGACGCAGGTCCCTTATCAGTGGTCGCAGATGCCAGCTGTATTCTTCCGCTATTATAGAGGTTTTTCCAATCCTCAAAACGACCAGAAACTTGGGTGACAGCAGGATCATCGCCTGCCTTTGCTTTAAACGCTTCAAAATGGGTTTTCGCTGTATTAAAATCTCCCAGAGCCGCATAGATCATCGTCGCTGAACGATGAATAAGGGGATCACCGGGCTTTAATTGAGCAGCTTTTTCAATGCCTTTTAGAGCAGAGCGAATGTCATAAGCATAATAAGATGCTGCCGCAAATTCATGCCACAAATCCGCATCATTTGGTTTAATCAAGAGTGCATTGGCGTAATGTTCTTGAGCTTCAGGGTACACCTGCTGGGCATATTTCAACTTTCCAAGTTGAGTCACTGCAAAAAAGTTCGAGGGATCAAGGTTAACGGCATTTGTATAACCTACAGACGCAAGCTCACTTCCTGTCGCATCTCCCAATTCACCCAGCTTTTCATAAGTCATTGCATTTAAAAGATGGAGCGCAACACTCTTGGGTTCTCCTTGCAGGGCTTGATTTATAAATTGTGAAGCTTCATGATATTTTTCTTGTTCTAAGAGCCCTATGACATGAGCTACAGACGGCGAGACTTTTTTATTAGCTTTAAGGGAAGACATGGGGGTTTTAAATTTTAATGTATTAGGAGGCGTTGTTGTTTCACATCCCGTAAGAACTACGCTACCCGCGAGAAAGGCCGCGAATATATTTTTGTTGAAAGCCACCGAGTCCTCATTCCTTCTAATTTTATTAAAAGGGAGTTTAATTTTTTTTAAGGAAATGTAAAGGTATCTTTATTAAAAATTAACTTTTTCTCAAGTTAACATAGGAAAAATCAGCAACCTATCTATTTTTCTCCTCAACAATGTTTGATAGTTTTTAGAAAATGGTTTATATTACATGAATGAAAAAAATACTAAGGGATTGGCTTTACCTTTTTATAAAATCAGTTCAGACAGTCACCTCCTCTTTTAAAAGAGTGGAACAGGTTGGATTTGTCTCTGCTATTAATGTAATATTGATCCTCCTCCTTGGCACTATTATGCTTATTTCATCGGGTCAACCTCTTTTTTTCTATTCAACCCTTATTTTAATGATAAGCACCTGCGCCATGGTTGTTGTTTTGTTGTTTAAACTGCAACAGCTAAAAGTCAACTCACGTATAGACCATATAAAATCGAAGGGGTACGATACCATTGATTCCCCCCTTCTCATCTTAACCCCTGAGCTACACTTTGGTTTTGGAAACAAAAGAGCTGCTGAAGCTTGCTGGTGGGCAGAAAGTATTCCCTATTTAAAGAAGGTTCTGAGCCAATCTGCACAAATGCCAATTTTAGATCGCCTTATTGAGGGACTTCAAAAGAAAGAAGAACGACAGGAGATCCTACACTTACAAGGAGTCAAGGGCGAAGAGATCTGGTCTATTCATTCTTTTCCTTTAGGAGAGAATGCTTTATGGCACTGCACCAACACTTCAGAAGAAACTTTTAACACAGGAAGCTCTTATTCTCAGCTTAATTCTTTAACACTATTTCTAGACAATGCAGAACATGGGCTTTTTTCTATCAATGAGAAGGGAACACTTCTTTTCTGTAATGAACATTTTTCAAAATGGCTCGGCTATACGCGGGACGAAATGATAGGGAATTCATTATCAAAGTATATTGTTAAATCCCGTAACCATGGGAACACCCCTCTCTATGACATTCAAGGAAAGTGTGATTTTCTTACCGCTTCTTCCCGTATAAAAAGTGGATATTTGGAACAAAAATTAATTCAATCAAAAAAAGGAGAAACCCTTACTTATTCTCACCTCAATATTCATGCTCCCTTTGCAAACTATGATGATATGATCAAGGTCGTTAATATGACGCCTCTTCCTGTCATCTGCCTTGATGAAAATGGCCTTCTTCAAGACTCCAACGTCTTATTCCGCGAAAAATTTATCTTTGATGAACCACCCGCTCGAGAAACTTCTTTTATCGATCTTGTTATTGAATCTCAGCGAGATGAGATCAGAAATGCTTTACATTCCTTTTTAAAGAAACCCACTGATGAAACTTGCCTTGATATTTATTTAAATGACAATCGAGAATCCGTTGTTGCGGCTTATCTTGCGCCTTTACCTCTGAAGGAGAAGAAAGGTTTTATGATCCTTCTTCAAGATATTACAGATCAAAAGAGCTTTGAAACCCGTTTAGTCCAATCACAAAAAATGCAAGCTGTAGGTCAACTCGCGGGCGGAATCGCCCACGATTTTAATAATCTTCTCACCGCTATGATTGGATTTTGTGATCTTCTTTTGCTTCGCTATACACCAGGAGATCAATCATTTACTGATGTTATGCAAATCAAACAAAATGCGAACAGAGCTGCCAACCTCGTCCGACAACTCTTAGCCTTTTCTCGCCAACAAACTTTGCAACCTAAAATTATGGACATTACGGATTGCCTAGCTGAGATCTCGGCTCTGCTACGCCGCCTTATCGGGTCAAATATAGAACTGAATATGAAACATGCTCGAGATTTGGGACTGGTTCTTGTTGATCAAGGGCAATTTGAGCAAGTCATTATTAATATGGTAGTCAACGCTCGCGATGCTATGGATGGAACGGGAACTATCACCGTTACAACCGAGAATTGTGAATTAAAAAAATCCAAGCGTTTTGGCCATGATGTTGTCCCCGCAGGTTCTTATGTTTTGGTGGAAATTGCGGATACAGGAAGTGGGATTAATCCTGAAATCATTGATCGTATTTTTGATCCTTTCTTTTCCACAAAAGAAGTAGGTTCAGGAACAGGACTCGGCCTTTCTACGGTCTATGGAATTGTAAAACAAACCGGTGGATTTATCCATGTCAAATCAAAAGAAGGTGAAGGGACGACTTTTAGTATTTATCTTCCCCATTGCACCGTAGAGAAGGCGGAAGAGCCTCCACAATTTCTCGAAGAAAAATCAACAGTACCTGATTTAACAGGTTCAAGCACTATTCTTCTTGTCGAAGATGAAGATGCTGTCAGACTTTTTAGTGCGAGAGCCCTAAGAAGCAAAGGTTATGAAGTTCTTGAGGCGATTAATGGAGAAGAAGCGCTGCAACTAATTAAAACAAACAAGCACAAGATTGATTTGATTATTTCAGACGTTGTTATGCCCCAAATGGATGGTCCCACTTTCATCAATAAGATTAATCAATTTGCGGTAAACCCTAAAGTTCTCTTTATTTCTGGCTATACAGAAGATACCTTTCATGATCGCATCAAGGATAACGCCAATATCCGCTTCCTCGCTAAGCCCTTCAGCCTGAATGACCTGGCCACACGGGTCAAAGAAATTTTAGGTGAAAAGCCCTCTTCTCTCAGGAATGTGTCGTAGACAGTTAATGGTTAGATTCGTAAAGACATCAGATCTCTCTTAAACATTTCAAGATCCTGAGTCCCCCTCGTGTTACTCGGGGTCTCAGGATGACACTTTCTTGTTTTTTATACTAAATAGTCCTCTGTTAAAAAGGCGATTTTAAGTTTGAATGAAGAAGATATAAGTGCTGAGCAGAGAAATTCTTCCCCAA
>JAIESK010000106.1 GCA_019746105.1 Alphaproteobacteria bacterium | reverse complement strand
TCATATTTTAGCTGAAAACTAAGAGCAGCTCTACCTTTTCTATACCCTATTTATATTTTCCCCGGACACTACTGCGCTTTCGCGGGAATGACAATTAAGAGTGTTTAAACACAGTATCTTCAAGTCCGATGAGTATAGCACATTTATTCATAATAAATCATGGGATACATTATGTTTCTACATCATATTCCGGGTTGCGGCAGGAAGACGCACCACAAGGCCATCGAGTTCAGGACGCATAATGACTTGACAACCCAGACGGGAGGTTTGAGTAAGACCAAAGGCTAAATCAAGCATATCTTCTTCATCTTCTGTAGCATCTACTAAAAGTTCATACCACTCAGGCTCAACAATGACGTGACATGTCGAACAAGCTAAGGACCCTTCACAAGCCCCTTCGAGGAAGAGTTTGTCACTATTCTCATGAGCAATTTCAAGCACTGACAAGCCATTTGGAGCTTCAACTTCAACACGTTCCCCATCAGCTTTAATAAATGTCATCTTTGGCATACTCATCTCCACTTCATCAATTACGCGACCTTTTCCAGGTCAATATCAACCAAACGCCTTCAAAATAGGTTTCGGTCGCCATTCTATAAAACTAATTTTTATATAGACTACTTCAATTAAAAGTCCAACTTATTTCTTAAGCTCAATTCCACGTAAGAAAGCTTGAAAGTGAACCTAGCACAAGGCTGTTATCCTGAATATATTTATGAAAAAATGGAAGGATAAGCCACTCTTAAATCATCTAAAAAATAAATAAACTTTCAAATTTAAGCAGATCGCTACGCCCTCTTTATGACTTCATCTCTTCTTCCAGTAGGACTGAAGCATATGATTTTCTTGGTGTGTAACGATCCATCAAATGGTAAGGGATTTCATTAAACTTCTGGCGAATATGCTAGTCATAACGTTCACAAAGACAGATGGTGGAGGGAGCAGGATTCGAACCTGCGTAGACGTACGTCGGCAGATTTACAGTCTGCTGCCTTTGACCGCTCGGCCATCCCTCCACTACTCATGGGAATAAGAGATTTAAGACCATCTGTCAATTAGAGATATGCAGAAAAGGAAATATTCTCTCTCTAGCCCCCTGCACCTGTAACCTTTACAGAATCAACAGAGATAATTTTTTTAATCTTATCACCTGGCGTTGGAGTAACGGAGATCTCAGCTAAAGCAGGATCAGGAGCATTGAAATTCATAGTTTTCAAATCATAAGGCGTGTAACCACTAGTGATTGGAAAGGCATATAACGATCTATCCCCCTGAAAAAGAAGCATATTTTTAGTATAAAAGATCCCTTCATCCAAATCCTTAATAGTGCTCCAAATTGTAAGAGCGGCTCCTTTTAAGGGAGGTACAGACAAAGAATCATTCAAAGCACTCGCTTGCGCAAGAGCTACCGTCCGTGTCGTGGGGTCAGGGAGATTGTTTAATAAAACGCGTGCTCGCGCAAAACGTGAAGGAGGCGTATAATCTCCCAACATTCCTAAAAGATTAGCTTCTCCCTTATGCTTTGAAGATTCATAAATTTCATTATAATCATAAACGGTTTTGCTAAACTCTTCATTAGGACCTGCATTTGTCGCAAGTAAAGAATCGTAATGAGCAGCATTCTTTAATTGCCAATCAAAGGAAGGAGCATTGGTGATAATATCTCCAGCTTTTTCGTAAATCTTGACTTGACCGTCGATAAATTCAACAACGGCACTATCCCCAGTTTTATCTCGCATCACGTAATGAATAGGAATGTCTTTGATAAAGATCCCATTTTCGGTTTGGGCAGCCGACTGCACTAATTGGTGAGAACGCAGTAAATGTACACCTTCAGCTACTGTTGCAGCTTGTCCCAAAATGAAAGAGGCCACATCGTAAGCACTCAAGACCTTTCTTTCATCTTTCGGATCATAGACAGGAAACTTTGCGCCTGGTAAATACAAAATAGCTACCGAAAGGCCTTGGGTATTCATCCCATCGACGATTTTAGTGCCATTAAAAGCAGATCTTCCAAAATAACCGTATTTATTTTTCCAGACTGTTAATTTTTCCTCAGGGATTTTGTCTGCATCAATAACTACATCTGTTTTGTTTTCAGTCCCAATAACTCCTGCCCGATTCTCAAAAGCAATATTGACCAGAAAGTCTAAGGTCCGTGCCTCAATATGATATTCACCTTTGTTAATAAAAACGTCACTACAAGCAGTAGCCTGGTTTTCCAAAGAAAAAAGCCCCGTAAGTAGAGCTCCAAAGCTAAGTTTACTTATTTTTTTCATAGTTCTCTTCCTCCCAAAGATTGTTCAATTTTTAATCGTATCATAAAATTTAAGAACCTTAAACAGGTTTATAAAAACAGATCAGAAATCGATTTCTTCCCCTTACAATCCCTTAAGTTCATTCTCAGTTAAAATCTCGCGCAGTACTTCATCTGTATGCTCTCCCAGATGGGGAGGACGATAGCGATAGGTAGGCTTTGACTTCAAAAGGTTCAAGGGTGAAGCTACCGTTTTTAATCCCTCAAGAGGAGTTGCAATTTGATGAGCCATTACTTGAGGATCCTCAAAAGCTTCTTTTAGTGAATTTACAGGGCCGACGGAAATTCCAATTTTATCAAGCTGTTCAATCCAATAGGTTTTGGATTTTTCTTCAATGAAGCTCTGAACTTTTCTATTTACCTCAGCACGATGAAGAACACGGTCCTTGTTTGTTGAGTAGGCTTTAAAAAAAGTTTCGTCTTCCACAAAGGTGCAAAACTTTTCAAATTGGCTATCAGTACCAATCGCAATAATGACATAACCATCTTGGGCTTCGAACAACCCATAGGGCACGATATTGGGATGTCCATTTCCAATACGCGGAGGCAATTTTCCATCCAAAAGATAAGATTGAGCTGCAAAAGAAAGAAGTCCCATGGTGGAATCCAAAAGGGCCATGTCAATATATTGCCCCTCCCCTGTCTGGCTCCTCTGATAAAGAGCCGCAAGGATGGCAATAGCGCTATAAAGACCCGTGCCAATATCCGCAATTGAAATTCCTGCTCGCAAGGGAATTCCCTCAGGCTCACCGATAAGGCTCATTAAACCAGAAAGACCTTGAACTTGAAAATCATATCCAGGGCGCTGGGCATAAGGCCCTGTTTGGCCAAAACCTGTGATAGAACAATAAATAATGTCTGGTTTAATTTTTTTAACATCTTCATAGCTTAAGCCGTGATGTGCCAAAAATCCTACTTTAAAATTTTCAACAAACACATCGGACGTTGCGATAAGTTTTTTTGCCATTTCAAGCCCTATCGGCGTCGCTATATCAAGAGCCACTGATCGCTTATTTCGATTGCAGCTTAAGTAATAAGCGCTTTCGCCTGTCTCTTCTCCTTTAAGATCGCGCTCAAAAGGAGGCCCCCAAGCGCGGGTCATATCCCCATGAACAGGATGTTCAATTTTTAGAACATCCGCACCAAGATCGCCAAGGATTTGAGTGCAAAAGGGCCCCGCTAAGACACGGGTCATATCAAAAATGCGAAGCCCCTTAAGCGCTTGCAAAACCTACTTAACCCCAAGAAGCTTAACATCAAAAATAAGGGTCGCATTGGGAGGAATAACGCCCCCTGCACCACGTGCGCCATAAGCTAACTCTGCAGGAATGATAAGCTGACGCTCACCACCAACTTTCATGCCAGCGACACCTTCGTCCCAACCTCGAATAACATCCCCTTTGCCCAAAGCAAAAGTAAAGGGCTCATCCCGATCAACGGAGCTATCAAACTTTTGATCGTTTTGCTTAAGCCTTCCTGTGTAATGAACTGTAACCTCTTGACCAGGCTTAGCTTCTGCCCCATCTCCCACTTTTACATCTTTATAGTTAAGTCCTGAGGCGGTTGTTACTGTATCTGTCATGGTTGCTGATCCTATATTGGGGGTTAAAAAAACAAAAAGAGCGGCAAATGCTGCTAGTTTCATGAAATTGTTTCCTTTCTTTTTATCTCCCTTCTTTATAGTCATTTTTTTGTTTTCTTTGCAAGAAGCTCCTTAATTTCACCCATAAGACGTTGAATATCTTCATCCTTTAGATCAGCAAGGGAAAGATTTTTATGAGATGAAGCCTTAAAGAAGTTAATATGTTTAGCTAAAAGCTCCTTCGCTTTTAAAGCCACTGCCAAATTTCCTTTTTCTAAGCCCAGAGTATAAATATGCTCTAAATCCTCAATAATATCGTCATTAAAAGAATTCATAGAAATCCCCTATCTTCTCTTTTAGGATATCAAATATCTAAAAAGATCAAAGAAGCTCAATTGGTCATTTTGAGGGAAAGATTTAGAAAAAAAGACTTAGAATTCTTGCTTAAGAGATCTAATCTTGATATTGTTTTTTCACAAAGTAGTAGGAGGGGGGCTGCTAAGCAGACTTGAGTTATGAGCCAAGGGAGGCAAAAGATCTTGAATCACCCCCCACTATGATGCGATTGATCTGGCTTAGTTGTTAGCCTTATCCGGATATTTAAAGCCCATTGCGAACAATGTCCATATTTTCTGAAGCATTGTCATTTCGAATACAAGTCTTATCTTCATTAAAAACAATGTCTAAGCGCCAATGAAGTTGGAGACCATCCAAAACCTGGGGGTGAGGCAGTTCTCCTTAAAAGCTCTGCTTTCTCTTGTCTTGATGAGATTACCATAGAAATCTTTCAATCATGGATTTTTGCTGAAGGACCACTTAAAAAAACACTTTCTCTTATTTTCCGATTAAAGAATAAGTCTCCTTAATGTGAGTCTTCTAAAGCCTTAATTAACTCCTCAGGTACCACTCCGAAATGATAATTTCGAACAAGCTTAGAGATTCTTATTCCGCATTTTTCTAAGATCTGGAGAGCAAATGTTGTACAGTGTTCTCCTCCAGATAACCCAGGAAGAAAACTAAATCTTCTTTTTTGCCCTTTTTGAGCGCTAATCTCGTTCCATACTTCAGCTGCTAACCTTGCATCTATTGACCATTTAAATATGTTAGTAGGAGGATTTTTCCGGCTACGAATATATTTATTTGCCCTGTCTCTTTCTATAATATCTACTTCTCCCGCACCATAAAGGCAGTTAAGAGGATTTTCTTTTTCGCTCATAAGGTGAACGATACGGAGATCATTGATACGGAGATCATTGATATGGAGATCATTCATAACCTCTCCCCCTAGGTCCTGTATTTCACTTAAATCAGCTAATCTCTCAAAGGCTATATTTGCATGAAGCAAAGGGATGGCACATAAACTATTTTTTTTAAAAAAAAGGGAAACTTGCCAGTTTTGTGACGTAATTTCTGAACTTCCTAATACTTGCTTTCCATTGTGCAGCTGAGGTTGTAACCTTATGTAATCAAGAGGTTTTTTTCCGCTTTGATCATTGACGCCTAAAGCCATCATAAAATGGCTAAGTAATGACTTTATGTATGAAACACGATAGGGAATATTTGCATCTGGAACACCTGAAGAGTAATCCACATAATCTAAATAGTAATCCACATTCAGTCCAGATGTTTGTCTAGATATTCGTTCACGAGATGAACGATATGGATATCTATCCCGAGCACTATTGAGAGCATAATTTTTTAAAAAGTTAAATAATTCCATGATACGCCCCTGCCCCTGCCTTGCCGCAATATGCAGAGGTGTGCCAACGTGTAGAGCTGAAACTTTCAATAGAGAAGACTCTTCCTTTAATAAAAACTTTGTAATATCGTCACTTCCTTGATTTTGAGATAGGTGTAAAGGAGTACAACCAGCAAACATACTCATAGGATTAATTACAGGTTGATTTATCCCACTCTTATATAACTCAGCTAATCGCAAAAGAGCTCTTTTATTCCTGTTAACAACAGCAACATGATAAGGAGTATATCCTTGCCTATTACGAATAGATAGAACCCTAGGCAGATCTCTTTGATTTATGGTCAAAATATTTATGGCTTCTACATTACCCTTTTCTGCAGCTATATGAATAGGCGTTTCTCCACGTCGATCTTGTGCTGTAGAACTCTGATGTCGTTCACGAAGACTTCTCATCATCCTTATATTTCCTTCGTAAACAGCTTCATGAAAAACAGGTTCTATTTTCCATAACTGATGACGATAATGAGGGTGCGTTGGCATATGCTTATCATACTTTCCCACCCAATTGACCTCACTTCCCCATGAGTCAAGCGCTTTGTTATTACTTTTTGATGTTATGAGGCAGTTCTCATTTTCCACTTCCTCAAGACTCCATAACTGACCATCTAACGTTTTATTGCACTCAACCTTAGCGACTTTATTATCTTTCTTACTCCCTATATCAAGCACCTTTTTAGTATAAACGGAAATAATCTGGTAATGGTTACCAACTGGCTTAAATGTCCACAATTGATGATCAAGGTCCTGGTGATTTAAATGACGTTTGTCGTATTTTCCCACCCAATTGACCTTATGATCCCGTGAATCAAGTGCCCTATTGGTGTGTACAGAAACAATCCTATAATACTGATTTTCTTCATCACTTATGAGTTTAGTCCTGTCTGCAAAGGTGGATGTATGGATATAAGACAAAGTGATGAGTATGAAAATATATGTTCTTATCTTGAAAATCATTTTTCTCTCCATTTGTTTATTATTGAGATAGACTTTTAAAGTTAAATATGAATTTTGAAGGAAACTATTGTTCCTTCAAAATCCCATTACCTTTCAATTCTATTCTTCTGTTGTATAATTACCGAGCGATAATATCCCTTTAGAAATCCCCCCAAAAAAATTAGCTATAACGCTAAACGTAGGATCGTTTACAAGAAAAGAAAAACCGTCTACTCTGCTACCATAAATATAATTTCCGTCTCTTTTTACACAAGAAATCTCACCTGAAGTAAGCTTTGCACTAATAATACTTTTATTATTCTCTTCCTCTTGCATTGCGTAGGAAGGAAAAGAAACGGAAAATATAATTGCGAACAAAAAACTCATTTTTAATGCATTAAATGACTTTAATTTTGTATTTGTATATCTATTCATTTTATACTCCTTTGATTTGATGTTTTGTTTTCCTTCATACGAGACGAAACATACGTACAAAGCTAATTAAAATTTATGAGAGTAGACTTTGTTTTCCTATTCGGGAAACACACACACGGGTCATTTACGTAGACCGATATTGTCTAAGAGTTCTTTTAAAGTTATGCTACGTTTAAGCAAAAGGAATGAATAGAAAACTTTGAAAAAGCTGCACAAGTAAACCTATATGCAAAATGAAAATATCCTTCTTACGTTAGATATTTATTATGGACATTTACACATCATTAACGACATCACTTTTACCCCGAGAGAAATCGATATCATCGCTTGTATTCTCAACAGAAGAGCTACATCGATTTCTGCTTTTTTATCGATAGGTTCAAGGGCTGTTGAAACACACACCCGCAATATCAGATTAAAAGCAGGAGGGCTTTCTGGACGAGAAAGTATTATCAATTTCATAGAAAAATCTGGAAAACTTTCACTCATAAAGAATGAATATTATGTAAGTTTACGAGGTCGTGTTTTTTTCGAAGAGAAATTAAAAAACATCTCTCAAGAGAGAAGTTCAGATATCCCTACTTGCCTTTTTGTTTATGAACGAGGGCAACAATATAAAACGTCACTTATGATTTATCTAAAGGAACACTTAAAACGTGTTGGTTTCAAAATAGAAACACATATAAGTGACGATTACAGTTTTCTTACCAATCCTCATAACACACTGAACTTTCAGAAAATAGTTCATATTATCTACCTAATACCTAAACAAACAGAAACAAGTTCATGGTCTTCCGCAGATTTTAAAAGCTTGGAGAAAACCATTTTCCTTTCTCAAGGAGAAAGTCATGACCCAAATTTAAAAAGAGTTCATCCTATTAATATTTTAGAAAATGGAAATTACTATATTTCTTTTTTTAAAGTTTTGAAAAAAATGCTCCCAAATAAAAATATTGATAGAATCATTGAGGACTTTATCAAGCAGCAACAAGAAATTTTTAGTGACAGCGGAGGATCATTGCAGCATACCTCTTCTAAACTTCAAATGTTAGGAACACCCTCTCTTTCAAAAGTCACAAATAAGAATCTTTATTCATGGCTTACCTCCTCCTCTAAAAGAAGAATGGCTACTATAACAGCTATACTTTCCTTAACGGGTGTTTCTGTTTTTATTCTTACAAAAATTGATAATCCAGTCACAAACAACTCAGCTTTTATCTCAAACGCTAATATTGAAACCATTCAATCTGATTTATTCATTCCAAGTCAAATCACACTCTTAAATCGTCCAGAGATGCTTGCTGAAATAAAGGATAAATTAAAAGGACAGGAGGGAATTCAAACTGTCTCTCTTATTGGTTGTGGAGGAGCAGGAAAGACAACCCTCGCTCGTCAATATGCACGACAACAAAATGATGGGTCAATTATTTGGGAGATCAATGCGGAAACATCTGAAAGTCTAAAGGAAGCTTTTGATAATTTAGCCCAGAGACTTGCGAAAACAGAAGAGGATCAAAAAAGTCTGAGAGGCCTACAGGATATTAAAGCCGCTAAAGAAAGAGAAGGCAAAATTCTACAATTCGTAAAGGAGCACCTTAGAACTTACCCTGATTGGCTTCTTATTTATGACAACGTAGAAGATTTTTCTAATATTCTAAAGTACTTTCCCCATGATATGGCTACTTGGGGACAGGGGACAGTCATTCTAACAACTCGCAATAGCAATATTCAAAGTAATAAATATATTAACGCTTTTATTTCTGTAGGTGAGCTAAACCCTAGTCAAAAACGGGAACTTTTTACGAAAATTATGAATTCTGAAAGGGCACATTCTTTTAGATCTTATCAAAATGAAGAAACCCATAACTTTTTAGAAAAAATACCTTCTTTTCCTTTAGATGTTACGGTTGCTGCCCATTATTTAAAAACAACCAACTCCTCATATAAAGAGTATTTAGAAAATTTATATAAAAATGATAAAATTTTTTCAAACATACAAGAAAATCTCTTAAAAGAATCAGGAGATTATTATAGAATCCGCTACAATATCATTACTCTTTCTTTGAAACATATTTTAGATATCCAGCATGATTTTGATGATTTGTTATTGTTTATTAGCCTTCTCGATTCACAAAATATTCCAAGGGAGCTTTTAATAAAAATAAAGGATCCTACTGTAGTGGATAATTTTATTTATCACTTAAATAAGCACTCTCTTATAACTCAAGGCCATCATCCCATACCAACCCTCTCCATTCACCGAAGTACGCAAGCTATCTCCTTGGTTCATCTTTTAAGAAAATTAAATC
Organism: Alphaproteobacteria bacterium; assembly: GCA_019746105.1. Taxonomy (GTDB): domain Bacteria; phylum Pseudomonadota; class Alphaproteobacteria; order UBA9655; family UBA9655; genus UBA9655. The sequence continues at coordinate 6,904 of JAIESK010000106.1, read as the reverse complement.
TCCCTAAAAAAAATGAAATAATTCGCTCTCTTGTAGATTCCTTTGAAAAGTACGCATATGAGATTGTAGATAGTGAGAGCTTAACAATCATGAGGCTCTTAGCAACACATGCTGGGGTCCTTTTAAAACATGGAAATTTATTAGATGAAGATACTAGGGGATCTGTTACAGGAGTATTAGGGTGTATCTATGCCTATTTAGGTAATTATCAAAAGTCCTTGCAACTTCTTAATGAGAGTATAGCTAATTTAAAAAAAGGAGGAAGTAAAAATCATATCAAAATTGCTGAATTTTTGCCTTACTTAGGAACTGTCTACTTAATGTTAGGTAATTATGAAGAGGCTCTCTGTGCCTTTGAGAAAAGCTTAATCATTTTCAAAAAATATCGTTTTGAAAATAATATCGCTGCAGCACGCGTTCTAGCAAATTTAGGGAATGTATACAGGGATATAGGCGACTATAATAAAGCTATTGATCATCTTGAAAAAAGTTTCGATATATGTAACAAAATCCTTCCCGAAAACCACCCTAAAATAGGGGCCGGTTTAGTTATTTTAGGAAATGTTTATAGAGCATTGGGAAATTATGAAAAGGCGATAAACTTATTGAAGAGAGGTTTTGTAATTTACCAATTGCATTTTCCTAAAGATCATAGCGGCATTGGCTGGATTTTATGCCATTTGGGAATTACTTATACTGCACTTGAAAACTACGATGAAGCAAGCAATTGCCTTGAAAAAAGTCTTATTATTTATAAAAAGCAATTTCATGAAACCCATATTTGGACTAGCTGGGTTTTAACCCAATTAGGAGTTTTATACAGTAAAAAAGGAAACTATGAAAAGGGCATAAAATTGCTTGAAAATAACCTTATTACTTTCAACAAAACCTATGGGAAGGATCATACAGAAACAGCTAGAATTTTAATGAACTTAGGACAGGCGTATCTTCTTCAGAGTAATTTTGACATTGCAGAGTCTTATTTAAAAAAAGCTCTTAAAATATTTGAGAAAAACAAGCATCCTGATAACCACATGGTCTTAGAAACCTTAGCAGAACTATGTCTTAAAAAATCCTCACAGGAACAAAAGAATGACAGTGCACAACAGATCCACATTTTTAAAAAACAAGCTATTAACTACTTAAATCAGTCCCTAGAACTTGTAAAAAACCACTTTCCAAAAGATTCTCCACATCTTACAAAAATTCTTTTGAAACTCGAGAAACTTAAATGAGAAAAATGTCTGCCGCCTGCTCTAGTAAGTTTGAAAGCCTAGCTGTTATCTTAGTCTCAGAGTGTGATCACGTTTTATTTTAATTAATAAATTGAATGTTCTAACAATTGTATTACTTTTCAACGCCCCTGGCCATCAAGCACAGTATGATTAGCAAAATAACAATTTTGCAATCGTACGTAAGTGCGCATCCACACGGAGGGCGATTTATTGGTGACTCTTTTCATTCATAATTATATTTCTCTATCCTCCTTAAATCTCTCAACTTGTTACAAAGTTTAATGGCAATAGCTGCAAAAGAGATTCTAAAAGTAGGTTCCAGAAAAGTCAGATATTCTGCGTTTCCCACTATTCTTACGGCAGTTAGCTGGATCGGAGGGTATTTAGCTCACTAATTTGGGTTTATTATTACGCCGCAAGCGGCGGGGAATAGAACCCGAAGAGATTCAATTAAGATGGTCTGCCTAAATCTTTCAAGAAAAAGCTCACATTTTTAGAAAATTCATATAATTCTTACTTTAAAGATTTGACTTTTTTCGCAGGCGCACATAATACGCCCCTGCCCCACCATGATGAAGTCGAGCGGGATTATGGTAAGAAGAAACTATGTTTTTCAAAGGTGTTTCTTCTAGCCAGCGAGGCAATAGATGCCGTAAGGTATGTTCTTCACTCAAGGAGCCTTTCCCCGTAATAACAAGGACAATCTTAAAATGTTTTTCTTGAGCTCTTCGTAAAAATTGTTCAAGAACATCATAAGCTCTTTCTAGACTTAGCCCATGCAAATCTAATTGCGCCTCAATCTGAACCTGACGTACCTCTCGTCGTTGAAAGGGGTGGAGTACATCAGTGGATTTTACCTTTTTCAAAGGAGAAACTTGTGGAGGTTGTGGGAGCGGCATAGGAATCTCCTTTGTATCTTCTTCAGGAAACTCTTTTATCTTTGATAAGGGCTTTACATCTTTTAATTGATTTCGCCACAGACGAACCTCTTCTGGGGTGAGTCTTCTCTTACTCATAACTCTCCCCGATGGGTTTTAAGGGCTTTTTCACAGATACCTAAGGACTTCCACTGACACCCCTTACATACCGCATGAAAAGTCGCAAGAGTCATCTTATCTTTAATGCGCTGTTTTGCCGCAGCCCATGTTAAAACATCGCCTGGCGATAGCCCTAAGACCTGAGAATGACGATCATCAAGAGAACGAATTTTTTCTTCCGTATTACAGACACCGCCCTGATGATGAGGACATGCGGTGCACACAGAATCTAAGCGAGGAACAACGTGAATGGGAAGCTCTTCATTGTTTTGAAGAGCTTCCTTCACCTGAGTATAGTTTTTAACAAAGTCAGGAGAATACCCCTTTCCTTCAAACCCAAGGGTACAAAGGAAGTGGTGAGGACGAAAGAAAAATTTCATCCCCGACGATAGTGACGCACGATTTGTAAAGCTGTGCACAAAAGACCAGCTTTAATAATTCCTGGAAGGATGAAAGGAAGCAAACCATGCATCAAGGCATTTGAAAAGCCTATCAGATAAGAAAGCCAGGAAACTCCAAGAGTAAAGACCACAAGGGTCCCTATAAGGCAGAGCATCACATCCGATTTCCATGAACTTAAAGAGAACCTTTCTTTGAGAGTCGCCATAAGACAGGCGGATACGACAAAGCCTATAAGATAGCCAAGAGTAGGCCCTGCAAAATAAGACAATCCCCCGGCAAATCCTGAAAGAACTGGCGCTCCCGCAGCGGCTAAACCAAGCCAAATCAAATGAGACTCAAGAGCCCGGCGCGGCGTATAGGTGAGTCCCATTAACATCACGGCCACTGTTTGAAGATTAATAGGTACAGGTTTTAACGGAATTTCAATTTGAGAAGTAGCAAAGAGAAGGGCCACCCCTCCCAATGTAAGCAAAATTTCCCATAAAACTGAGGATTTTGTTTTAAGCGTTGAAAGAATATCCATTCTTCTTCTCCTTATTAAATAACGTCTCTTAATGTTGTATTAAGAGAAGGCAACATCCTGGCACATGTCATTTCGAAGGGCAAGAGGGTTTGCTGTCAGTCTTGAGTTTGATGGTTTTGAATTGTCCAACAAGTTGCTGCACAAATTACCTTTATAGAGCTGAATGCTATTTCTCCAACAAGTTGTTGGAGAATTTTCTGAAGTGAAGGCAATCTCTTTCAGTAAGCTGAATGTTTGGATAAGGAATTATTTTGATTTGGTCACACGCTGTGACACAACTGCCCGGGGAGAGCTCTTACTTTCCACATCGGCAAAACAGCAGCTTCGCCGCTCCTGAAGTTCTTTCAAGAATTAAAGTGAGGAAAGAAGGGATAATGATATTCTCATTCTTTGCCGTTTCCATGACAACAATAGCGCCTTCCCCAAGCCATCCTTTGTGATAAAGATTTTCGAGGCTCGGCAGCAAAAGATTTTGATGATAGGGCGGGTCCAAGAAAATGAGACCAAAGGGAACCATGGGCACACGAGACAAGTGAGTGGCGTCTTCCTCATATATCTGTAAAGCCGGCAAATCAAAAGCTTTTAGATTTTCACGCAAGACTTTAAGGGTAGCGGGATCATTCTCGATAAAAGAAACGGTCTCAGCGCCGCGGGAAATAGCCTCAAGCCCCAAAGCCCCTGTTCCTGCAAACACATCTAAAACCCTCTTGCCTAGAAGAACTGAAGAGCCAAGATGGGGATTATGAAAGAGAATATTAAAGAGGGTTTCCCGCGCCCGATCAGAGGTAGGGCGCGTCCCTTGATGAGTAGGAGCTACAAGCTTTTTTCCACGAAATTTCCCTCCAACAATTCTCATTAACCCTCTAAAAACTCTTCCAAGAAGAGTTGCCTTTTAGCAGCCACTTCCGTATAAAAAAGTCACAAGATATGGGACCGGGGCCATAACAAATAATAAGTCCTAAAAGCATCCCCCAATAGATATGTTCATTTATGCATAAATACGTACATTGAATCACTAAAGTCATAATCAGCATGGGAATGGCTGCAAACCGAGAAGCAAATCCAATAACAATCAGAACGGGACAGGTAAGTTCAATAAAAGTCGCAAAATAAGCAGCCAGTGTTGGAGGAATAGCAGGCACTTTATATTCATTTTTGAAAAGCATTAATGTAGTGGGCCAACTTTGGATTTTACAAAGGCCAGAATCCCAAAAAATACGAGCAATCCACAGGCGGACCGATAGAAAAAAAAGAGGGCCAATAAACTTTTCTAAAAAGAAAAGAAGATTTAAATATCCCTTAATCCAGCGAGAGCGAAGCAGTGTTTTGGAAAGCGCCATCTTAAGTCCTTTTTGTTATTCTGCTACAAATGTATAACCTGAAAATACCCCATTTTTAAGAGAAAAGGAAAGGATTTCCTGAAAATTAAACTTTCTCTCCCCCACTTTCTCTAAAATTTCACCCAAAGAATTCCCATTCAACAGAGAGGAAAAAAAAGTGAATTCAACTTTAGACAACCAATGAATTTTTACTTGCCCTTCTTGCCTGATGATTAAGGCATAAGAGCCCCTATTTTCAAGAGCCACAGATGGCACTTTTTCCTCCACGACCTCTACGACTTGATCCAGTGGATAGGGAGAATAAAAAAGAAAAAGTGAGGGATGGACTATAAAAACAAGCCTTCCATAGTGATGAGGAGGTATATTTTTTAAGTCTTTTGCTATTAAAGGAGTTTTCTCCTCAGCACACAAGGACTCCCCCATGAGGTATTCCAGTTTTGCAAAATCTGAAAGATAAGAAAGAGTCTTTGTCGCTTCAAAAGTTTTCAAAAACTCAGGAAAGCCTCTTCCCCAGTTCAAAAGCGTTCCCTCTTGCGGATAAGACTTTTGAGCCCGAATAAAAGCATAAGCCGCCCCATCGGCGCACTTTTGACCAATCAACTTCCAAGTTAAAGGATATGTTCCTTCAAGGGCTTTGCGAAAAGCGCCCTCCACATTTCCCTTATAAACTGAAAAGCGATTCTCGTGAGAAACCGTATTCATTTTGACAAAGTCTTTAAATGACCTTTTTCCTTCATAGGCTTCTAAAAAAGCCTTTTGGAGAGTCAATAAATCAACCATAGGCCACCTTTTTTTCCTTCAAATAGCCTTCAGCAAGTCGAGCTTCTCTCATCAAGACCTCAAAGTCTGGAAGATCCGTATCCCATTCAATAAGAGTTGGGGCTACCATCCCCAATTGAATAGCTTCAGCATAAAGAGCCCAGACCTTCTCACACACGTGGGAAGAATGAGTATCTATTAAAAGGGAGGATCCATCTTCAAATGTTTTTTGACTATGACCTGCGAGATGAATTTCCCTTACAAGAGAAAGGGAAATGCTCTTAAGATAAAAGGAGGGATCCCATCCATGATTTACGGAAGAGACATAGATATTATTAATATCCAGCAAAAGCTTGGCGCCCGTTTTTTGACAAAGAGCATTTAAAAACTCAGGTTCTGTCATGGTTGACATATTGTATTCAAGATAGGAAGAAGGGTTTTCAATTAAAATTTCTCGCCCTAAAAAGCTTTGAGCTTCATCAATATGGTTTGAAAAAATTTCCAAGGCTTCATCCGTATAAGGAACAGGTAACAGGTCAGGCAAATACTGCCCTCTAACGCGAGACCAGGAGAGATGTTCGGAGACTAAAAAGGGAGAAAAGCGCTCTATCAAAGTTTTCAATTGTTTCAAATGATTTTGATTAAGTCTCTCCGCCGATCCTAAAGAAAGACCCACGCCATGGAGGCTTAAAGGATACTCATCACAAATCCGATCTAATAATCGAAGGGCAGGACCTCCCTTCATAAAGAAATTTTCAGGATGAACTTCAAACCACCCTATGGAAGGAGTGTTGTCTAAAACATATTGATAGTGAGGAAGACGCAAACCAACGCCCACACATTTATTTATAGGCATCCTAAAGCCTTTGTTATTATTAACTAGTGAAAAATGAAAGAGATCACTAGGTTGATTAGATACTTATCCTATTAAATGTATAGAGTACAACCCAAAAAACCTCATGATCTCTTTATTATATTAGCGACCTTTACGACGCAAAGGCGCTGGTCTTTTTGGAGCAACCCTTCTCTTCACGATTGGTGCTGGCTTTTTTGCCAAAACTGGCTTTCTTACTGCAACTGGCTTCCTTGCTACAACTGGCTTTCTTACTACAACCGGCTTTCTTACTGCAACTGGCTTCCTTGCTGCAACTGGCTTCCTTACTACAACTGGCTTTCTTACTACAACCGGCTTTCTTACTGCAACTGGCTTTCTTACTACAACTGGCTTCCTTGCTACAACTGGCTTTCTTACTATAACCGGCTTTCTTACTGCAACTGGCTTCCTTGCTACAACTGGCTTTGTTGCCGGAGTCTTTCTTTGCACGACTGGTGCAGGCTTAGGTGCTGGCTTAGGAGCAGGCAATGGTGCTGGCTTAGGAGCAGGCAATGGTGCTGGCTTAGGAGCAGGTAATGGTACTGGTTTAGGAGCAGGCAATGGTGCTGGCTTAGGAGCAGGTAATGGCGCTGGCTTAGGAGCAGGTAATGATGCTAGCTTAGGAGCAGGCAGTGGTGCTGGCTTAGGAGCAGGTAATGGTGCTGGCTTAGGAGCAGGTAATGGTGCTGGCTTAGGAGCAGGTAATGGTGCTGGCTTAGGAGCAGGTAATGGTG
>JAIESK010000107.1 GCA_019746105.1 Alphaproteobacteria bacterium | reverse complement strand
TTGCAATTATTTTATCAAAATCTACTCGATTCCTCTAGGATTTTCCTCGTGTCCAGAACTTTTTAACGGGCGACTTTCTAAGCCTGCTTAATTTTAGGGCAGTGAAGGGACGATGAGATAGCGATGACAACGAAATAGATTGTTTTTAGCTATTTCACTAGAGTTCCTCATGTGACGCATCTACAATTGACATATTGTAGCTGCATAACTCAGGCTCACCACTTTTTTGAGGTTCTGAAAGAATAACCATCTCAGGACTAAGATTTTCCATCTTAATGAGTTTCCCTTGGGAGGTTTTAATAACAGTCCCATCATATTTATTTGCTAATACTTTATAAAGTTCGTGTTTATTCAAATTACAACCCCCGATAAGCAAGCCATGAAAATTATATTTATGATGACATTTTCCGTCAGCGCTCTGGGTTGTTGTGCCGCTAATTTTGTCAGGATTGATAACCCTCACATAGTTTTCAGAGTTGATCTTCATGCTGTAATACAAGAGAGGAGCAGCGTACTTCCACCCAAACTTCTCGTCGTCAGTTTTAAACGCGCTTCGAATCGAATCTGCATCTAAGCACTGATTATCTGCAGATAGAGGGCCCGTGTTAATTCCCATAGCGCAGATGAGTAAGAGAGAGAAAATTTTAGATCCTTTGAGATAATTTTTAATCATAATTGCCTTCTCTTTTTTCTATTTATTAATTTTTGCATTATATTCAGAATTAGTTAACATTTTATTAATCATTCATCTCATTTAAGGCTTTTTATGGCAAACGGCCATAGATCTTGAAGAAGTTGGTTATAAAGCTCTTGTTTAAAAGGAATGACAAGGTCAAGAAGTTCATCCTTATCAACCCATTTCCAGTCCCTAAATTCAGGGTGGTACGTGTGAATGTTGATATCCTTATCTAAGCCCTTAAAACGAAGAAGATACCAAATTTGTCTTTGACCTTTGTATTTTCCCTTCCAAAGACGGGCTGCTAGTTCAGGAGGAAGATCATATTTATACCAAGTTTTGGATTTAACGATGATTTCAACTTTACGTGTGCCAATTTCTTCTTCCAGTTCGCGAAGCATGGCTTGATCCGTATCTTCATGGGGTGAAATACCTCCTTGAGGCATTTGCCATGCAGGGCCCTTGTTATCTAAGCGCTGTGCCACAAATACCTTGTTTTCTGAGTTTAAGATCATCATTCCTACGCCGAGGCGGTAAGCAGGATCTCCGTAATCATCTAGGCGTAGGGTCATTTTTATCTCAGCACTTATAGATTAAACAAAAAGTTTACGATTTCTTAAGGGTTTGTTTTTAAACTCAAGGTTTCGAAATCAAAAAAATATTACTCTTATGGGAGATAAAAATGAAGTTTATAATTTTACCAATTCTTTTTTTTGCTGTGATCACATCTTTTGCTAAGGTAGGACAAGCTCTGACTCCGCAGGAATGCTCTCAAACAGGTCAGCAATGCCTTTGTACTGCTTTTCCAGGGGCAGGGGGTCCCATTTGTACTCCTTTGAAAAATATAGCCTATAAAGAAAGCTATGGACTCAAAAACTAGTGGCGTGATAAATCTCGTTTTTTACGCCTTAGAATAATTAATAATTTATGCATTGTTTGTCATTTCCACCGAACTCATTGTTTTGGAAGTTTAATTTTGTCTTGATTTGATAGATCAATATAGTTTATAAAAAATATATTCTTTGTGAATAATTACATTAAAAAAAGAAATGCTATCTTAAATGAGTTGTTTGAGAAATAAACTTGTTTTCAGTTGTCTAGCCTCAAAAAGTCTACTGTTAGCCTTATTAAGCGCTGCTCATGCAGCTAACCCGGTTCTTTCTATAGAACTTGAGGAGGGCGGTACCATAAGGGCATGGCGGAGAGATATTCGCATTCATGGAGTATCTACCCCTGTTCTGATGGATAAAGTTGGAGACCTGAATCGTATTCAAATAGGTAATATTCGTATAGATATAGATTCTTCTCAACCTTTTGGCGAACTCGTTCCGGTGTTAGCCGCAAAGCCTGGTATTAGGAGTGTTGCTTTAGTTCCTCTTTTACCCGATGAAAGATGTAAAAATAAAATTAATCAATATAATGAGATTTTTAACCCAGGATTATCACTTCAAGAGAGAATTAATCTTGATCGTAACCTCTATTCTTCTCTTCAAAAGTATAAGGGACAAGGTTCAATATTAGCGGAAAAAAATCTTCCTATTGTATGGGCTGCCTTAGAAAGCGCCAGTAAATTTATAGCTGAGGCTTAACACCGGACGTTTTTTAATAATAAGCCTCTAGTTTCTACTGGGGTCATCCTGAACTTATTTCAAGAACTTTTTAGATGCTGAATGATCCTGGATAAAACCCAGGATTAAAGGTTCATACATGACCGGGTTTTAGATGTGGCAGGTGAATTATAAAACCTCACCACTAATTATTCTCATCTTTCATCATCTTACGAATTTCTTGCTTTAGCTCGGGAGTGTCTTTTTCCCCATGGGAGCTAACAGCATGCTCAGTGGCTGCTTTTAAGACTTCCTCTTCTGTTCCAGATATAGCAAGAGTGCACTTGTTATCGCTCGGAAATGAACGACAATCAATTACTTTCCTTTTTTCTTTCATCATAACCTCCCTAAATTTTTTATGTTTGACATAACATCATTATAACAATAATTTATTATTATTTCAATATTTCAATATTTCAAGTTGTTTTTCTTAACTTCGGAAGTTTTTGTAAATTACCTTCTAATTTTCCAGTGAGGTCATCCCCTCGAAGGAGGGGATACAGCGCATGACTTATTGCGTAGCAATGTTATTGATACTTTATCCAAAAGGGTTACTCATTCCTATGGAATAAGTTATTTGCCCTGGATCCTCACCTCTGCGTGCATGACATGCACTGGCATTTTGTAATTGGTTCTTAAGATAAATGATTTCCTCAAGCGAAACTCAATTTTTAAGAAAAGGGGTGCAATTTTTATTCACCCTGGTTATGGTAACGAAAGTTAATAAGGAAAGAGCTTTTATATAATGCAACCTAAATCTCAAGAACAATACTATTCTTATTCATCGCCGATTAGTTTGTTAGAAGAACTTTTGTTCCAATTGGATTGGAATTATGAACGGATTGGGGAGAGTGAAATTGCTGCTGAAATTGAGGGACGTTGGTGTTCATATCGTCTTTTTGCCTTATGGAAAGAAGATCTGGAATGCTTTATGTTTAGCTCCCTCATTGATCTTAAGGTCCCGTACATTAAACGCGAGGCCATTGAAATATTGCTCTCGATGTTAAATCCAAAGCTTTTATTGGGACATTTTGAAGTCTCGCCTGATGATGAAGTGCCCGCTTTTCGGTATACACTGACTTTGCGGGGTAATCCAGGCGCAACTCTTGAACAAATGGAAGAGATCATTAATGCAGCCATTACGGAATGTGATCGTTTGTACCCGGCTCTTCAATTCGTTTTGTGGGGCGGAAAATCACCTGAAGAAGCGATGGCGGCGGCCATGTTGGATACCTGCGGAGAAGCCTAATGGGGCTTTCAATCGCTCTTGTAGGGTGTGGAGCCATGGGATCTGCCCTTCTCAAGGGCTGGATAACCTTACCGGATACAAAAGAGCGCTTTACAAATTTTTGGGTAATTGCGCCCCACCGAGAAAAGGTGGAGCCTTTTTTAAAGGATCCCCGCGCCTGTTGGATTTCTTCTCCTGAGCAGCTTCCCCAAACGCCTGATCTCATTCTTTTTGCAGTGAAACCATATCATCTGACAGATATTCTTCCTCAATATAAAGCTTTTGAGAGCTTATTTGTTTCTGTGGCCTCCGGAAAGCCTCTGTCTTTTTATGAGACATATCTTCCTTCGTCTTCTCCCTTTGTGCGGGCCATGCCCAATACACCGCTGAGCATTCATCAAGGTGTCATTGCTTTTTTATCAAGAGTGTCTTTGAGTCCTCAGAATAAACAGAGAGTTGAGAATTGTTTTCGTGGCATGGGCTTTTCTTTTTGGGTTAATTCCGACGATGAACTTGATAAGGTTACAGCCCTGACGGGATCAGGGCCAGCTTATGTCTTTTATATGATCGAAGCTTTGGCTCAAGCTGCAGAAGCCTTGGGGTTTTCTAAAAAAACAGCCCTACAGATGGCGCTTTCCACCTTTGAGGGAGCCTCTATCTATGCTCAACAATCAGGTCAGTTACCTGAGAGCTTGCGGGCTCAAGTAACAAGCCCTCACGGAACAACCGCAGAAGCTATTAAGGTTTTAGAAAGAGGAAATCTATATCTTCTTATGGAAGAGGCTGTGAAAGCAGCCTATAATCGTGCAAAAGAGTTGGCTCATGAAGGACAAAACGTTTAAGGCCTGTTTGAAGGCGATTGAAAGGGAAGGGTGGAGATCCTTTACCTTTGCTAAAGCATCTCAAGAATCGGAGATTCCTTTAAGCGTTTTTAAAAAGCATTTTAGCTCGCCCACTGATGTTATGATTCATCTTTTTCAAAAAATAGATAAAGATGTTTTAGAACATCATGTGGCCTCAGAAAATCTTTCCACAAAAGATCGACTCTTTGAGATTTTAATGGAGAGGTTTGATGCGGCGGCTCCCTATAAATCTGTGTTGCGGCGATTTTGGCACGATTGGGTGCATACTCCCGATGCTTTTCCTTCTCTGGCCTGTCAGGGCTATACTTCAATGGCATGGATGCTTGAGGCTGTGGGGCTGAATCCTCATGGAATTTCTGGCATTATACGTGTGCAAGGTCTCACCACTCTTTATGTATTGACCTTAAGGACGTGGCTTGACGATGATTCCCCTGATTTAGGAAAAACCATGGCTTTTTTAGATAAAGGGCTTTTAAAAATGGAACGAGCGCTAGCCTGGTTAAATAATTTTTCCTAAAGGAAAGGACTTGAGTTTTTGATGAAAGCTTTCTATCCTCCTTTTCATGAATAAAAACTCTCTCTCTTTTATACTGCTACCGCTTTTTTTGTCTGGATGTACTATTGGCTCAATAATTTCTGGTCATACGGGTCATTTAAGTGAGGAGTACCCTGATATCCGCAGTGTTCCGAGTCGGCAAGAGGCGACTCAATCTCGAGGTATTCATGAAGGTGATGAAAAAAAAGCAAGTGCCACTGATTTTAAAAATCTAGAGCAGGACCGCAGAGACCTTCAAGTGCGTAATGAATCCTTAAGGGAAAATGCTTTTTCTAAGGGTGAGTAATAGAAAACTGAAATCTACTCCCGATGATAGGGATGGCCTTTCAGGATCTGTTGGGCGCGATAGAGTTGCTCCATCAAAAGAACCCTGACCAAAAGGTGAGGCCAGGTTAACTTTCCAAAAGAAATAGTTTTCTGGGCCTTGGTTTTTATTTCCTGGGGCAGGCCTTCAGCGGCTCCGATAACAAAGGTCACTTTTCCTTGATGATGCAATTGGATGTTCTCAAGAAGGTGGGCAAACTCTTCGCTTTTCAAGTTTTCGCCGTGTTCATCTAGGGCGATGAGATAGGGAGTCCGTGCTGCGCATTGGGAGAAGTGAGGGAGAGCAGATTTTCCTTCATATTCATAAACGGTTAGCTTCCAATCCAATCGTTTATAATATTCCTCATAAAGGGCTTTTAAGGCAGGGGCTCTTAATTTTCCGACGACAATAAGAGAAATGTGCATTAAAAACGAGACGCCTTTGGATTGTCCTCGGCGATATCTGTGTTCCACATTTTTTCCAGGTTGTAAAAAGTGCGGATTTCTTTGCGGAAGAGGTGAACGATCACGTCCCCTGCATCCACCAGAACCCAGTCTCCTTGAGGGAGACCTTCAATATGGAGATTCTTGACACCATTTTTTTTCAGCGCTTCCCTTAACAGCTCAGCCATAGAGCTAACTTGTCGTTGGGAAGTTCCAGTGGCAATAACAAGATAATCGGCGATGGAAGATTTTCCATGAAGGTCGATAGCAACAATATCTTCAGCTTTTTTAGCGTCAAGAAACTTCTGAATAAATTCCTTGAGAATCTTTGGAGATGATATTTCAGTCAGTGGACGAGTCCTTTCAAAATGTACTTAATACTTAAAATTTCAAGCGCCCTTACTGAAGGATAGAATCCCGCAGTTCCTCCGCGGGGGTCAGGGTCACAACAAGGAAGCCAAAAGGCATCTTTAAGTATGAGGATATAGTTATATAAATATATCCACCCTCGATGCAAGAGGGATGTTTTCCACCTTAAAAAAATGATAAAGTTAAATATGTAAAAAAATATTGGGAGGAGGCACATGAGAGTCTTATATTCTCTATTGTTTTTAGTTGTTTTCAGCACAATAGCTCATTGTGAACGTCCTTTGAAGGTAGGGCTCGTTGTACAGCCCCCTTTTGTTATCAAGAATAGTTTAACTTATAACGGTCTTGCCGTTGATTTATGGAAGGAAATTGCTCAGGGCCTTAAAAAGTCTTATGAATTTGTTGAATGTCCCCCCAATAATTTATGTGAGCCTTTTGATAATCTTCAAAATGGAGATATTGATGTTTTGTTAGGTCCGATTTCAATAACCACGGATCGTTATAAAAAAGTAGATTTTACCTTTCCGTTTTTTTTCGATAGAGTTATTGCCATTACGGCCCCTGGGTATTGGCATAACCTTTTCTTATTTATGAAATTATTTTTTATTTCTGTGGGAACCATTATTGCGCTTCTTATCATAGTCTTTGTCATATACATAAATTTGCTATGGTATTATGAAAGGCATTACATCGATAACTTGCCTAAATCTTATAAGAAAGGTATTGCCTACATTTTTTGGCATCATGTTTTTACAGGTCGTTATTTAGAACTTCCTAAAAGTTTGCCAGGAAAATTTCTCATTCTTTGTCATAAAACTGTTTTCTATTTTATCATTATTTCAATGAATGCAACTTTCCTCTCTTTTATAACGGTGACTCTTGCCAATTATGCAAGCCCTGTTCAAAATGTTAGTGATTTAACGAAGGGTAAAATTGGGGGAGTAACATATTCAAAGCCTTATAAAATTGGCCTTGAATTCGGGCTTAATATGGTACCCTTTAATTCTCTGGAAGAAGGTATTCAAGCTCTTGAGAAAGGGCAAGTCATAGCCGTTCTTGAGGATTTCTCTTTGGCCCAAGCTTATTTTAAAAAACAGAATAAGACTAATTTAGTGACGAGCCACTTTAACCTAAAGCAAGATTTGTATTCATTCGCTGTTCAAAAAGGAAATCCTTTGTTGGCAGAAATTAATATGCAACTTCTTGAACTGCAACAGAGAGATGTTCCTGAAAAAATTTGTCGTGAATATTTCCAAGAAGGAGCAAAAAATTGCGCTTTTTGAAGAAGAAACTTGTACGCATAAGATCTTGAGTATAGCGAGAAAGATTCAGGACCTAACCTTTAGAGAGTTCAGCTGGATTATAGTGATATAGGCAACAAAAAAGGGAGATTTCTCTCCCTTTTTCCCGACGGTAACAATGACCATTTGATTTAACTAAAAAGAGGCTACAACTTAATTAAACTCAAGAGCCGTCGGAAACCATATAAGGCCCTAATGAATAACACGCAGGGTCTTAATGGATAATTTATATGGTTCATTCATATTTTGTAAAGCAGAAAATTCATTCAGTTTAAAATCTATAAAACCCCAGCATTGCCTTGATTTCCTTTTAAAGATGACCTTTACTATTTACATAAAACAAATAGGGGAAGCATGAAATTAATGATTTTATCAGCAATTTTTTTTCCTTTGAGAACTACTTTGTTAAGCCAAGATCAAAGAAATTATAGCAAATATGTAAATTCAGATGATCAGGTAAGTAAGCTTGTGGTTCAGTGTTTAGGTCTTACTGGCATTGTCATAGACGGTGAAGCGAAAGAAGAAAAATGGCCAAAACCTATTTATATTTTAAATTCGCGAGGTCTTGCTGAGGTCGTTGGAGTTGTGCAAGGGAAAGTGAATCCAGATGTTTCTTGGTTTCGGCAGGGAGAGAGAGGGACAACGTCTAATTCACTTCTTTCTCCTTCTACAGCAAGGGAGATATTAAAGCTTAGCCAGCAAGACTTTGGATTTAAGAATTCCGCTCTTCCAAAGGATAAAAATTATCAAGGAATCCTCATTCTTGGTACTGACGCCAAGGATTTTAATGACCGCATCCTTTTTGCAAATGAGCTTGTTCAGAGAGGAACATTATTTAACAGCGTTTACCTTTTGGTGGGACGGAGAAAACTAGAGGATTTTGAAAAAGAAGCTTTTCCTTATTTGAGCTTAATGAACGATGAGGGAACGATGGCTGAGGAAATTTTTTCAAAGAACGCCAGTTCAATTCTTCAGAATAAAAAAATAACTGCCTATTCGGAGCCTCCAGAGGGGAGAGTAAGAGCCACAACAGAAAGTACGCTTCATGCCTTTATGAAATTGAAGCCTCCCCCAGGAAAATATTTATCTGTTTCTGATGGCATATATGTTCCTTATCAAGAGTTGGTTATTCAAAATGTATTGGATAAACATTATCCAAAAGCAGGAATTACAGTTGAATGTGTTGGATCAGCTGACAAAGATATATCTGATTTCGCTACGGATGAAAAGATATTGAGCAAAGCGTCTGATTTCTTAGATAACCTCTCACGGATCCTTTATAATTTGGATATGCGTCAATCCGCAAACAGCAAATTTAGGTAGGTTCTCTTCTTTTTAGGTCATCTTTTGGATAAGAACGCTCTGCTTTCTACTGTAGCTGAGGTTAAATGGGGCCTGTGAATGCAGGGCTTGTGGGAACAACTCCAGGAGCGAGAGATTCATGCTGTTGCTCTCCCTCCCACTCAGAAAGTAGAATTTGAAGGGGGTAAGGAGTGATTTCGCCTCCAAATGGGTAAAAAGGTCGGTCAAGAACGATAATAAGCAACAGCATAAGGCTTGTTCCAAAAGCATATAAAGTCTGTAAAAGAAGATGAAGGGAAAAAGGAGCTCTTGTGGTAAGAGCAAGAAGAAAGAAAGCAACTATATTAGATAGAATTAAAATAACCCACATAATAGGCGTTACAGAGGAGGTTGAATTTAAAAGGTAGGAACTTCTTTCGTCATTGAGTTGCGTCGCAAGAGTATTCAATTGTTGAGCAAAAAACCATTCCTGCTCATTTGTTTTTTTTGAATAATAAAGGGTATCAAAGATACGAAAAATATCTTGATTTACTTTTGGGCTATGTCCTCCTTGAGAGAGAAGGGGCCACTCTAAATTAATCATATCACTAACATAAGTTTTTAGGTTTGATCGTAATTTACTTCTGTCTTCTTCATTTAGAAGGAGAGATTTTTTATAAAGATCACTTATGTAAATTGCTTCTTGTCTTACCTGATTATTTGTTTGATCGTAAGCGTTCCAAGAGTTTACAATGAGAAGACCCAGGAGAACTGCAAAAGCAACGCCAAAAGCATCGCTATAAATTTCGATTATATTTGTGTCTTCTTCCTTCTTTGCAACTCTTACAAATTTCCTACAAAAGAAAAGGCATGAGATAGAAATGCTGATGCTAGCTATTAATACGATTGTGGCAAGGATAGAGGGTGGTAATCCGTATATAAAATAGCTGATCAACTCTTTTTCTTTCTTTAGGTTATGAGAGTTCAGTATAAACCCTAAAGGTTAAAATAAATTAAATTTTAATCGAATTCTATCTTTTTTAAAAGTTTTTGATTTTGAGAGGAGGTTCACATAATGAGATTTTTCGCAGAATAACTTAAAAAAGAGCTGACTG
Organism: Alphaproteobacteria bacterium; assembly: GCA_019746105.1. GTDB lineage: Bacteria > Pseudomonadota > Alphaproteobacteria > UBA9655 > UBA9655 > UBA9655. The sequence goes on along the minus strand of JAIESK010000107.1, from coordinate 6,215 downwards.
TGCCAAAGGCTAGCAATGGCAAGTCAAGATCTTTTTTCTAGCATTCTCAATGAGAGTTTTCTACAGGCGCAAGTTTGATCGAAACATATCTGGACTCTCCATCGCGATTTATCAAAAGGAGAGCCGACTTGCGATTTTCCTTTTCAGCTGTTTTAAGATGCTCGACCACTTGTTGTGGTGTTTTGACCTCTTCCTGGCTGATTTCCATGATAATATCTCCAGGGCGAATGCCTTTTTCGGCGGCAGAACTTTTTTCTGTGACATCTACCACAAGAACGCCTTGTGTTTCTTTGGAAATATCAAAGCGTTGACGAATAGTATCCGATAAGGGTTGAAGAGTCATTCCATGGATTTCAACGCCTTTTGGAACTTCTTTTCCACTTTCTGGAGAAGCAATAACGCCTGACTCTTCAGCTTCTTCATATTCACCAATGCGTACAGGAATGGTGAATAACTTACCCTTTCTCCATACAGTGAGTGGGACCTCGACACTCACAGCAAGATCTCCAATAATCCGAGGAAGACTGCGTTGGTCTTTGACTTCTTGATCGCCTACCTTAAGGATAATGTCTCCTGTTTGAAGCTTTGCTTTCGCAGCGGGTCCATCCTTGACCACACTGCCTACAAGAGCCCCTTTCAGGTCTTTTAAGCCTAGGCTTTCCGCTATATCATCTGTAATGGCTTGAATGTGAACACCAATCCAGCCTCGTTTTGTGCGACCATATTGGCGAATTTGTTGAACAACCTTTTTTGCCACATTGGCAGGAATTGCAAAACCAATACCGACGCTTGCCCCTGTGGGGGTGAAAATGGCCGTATTAACGCCAATAACTTTGCCCCCCATGTCAAACATAGGGCCTCCTGAATTTCCGAGGTTAATGGAAGCATCAGTCTGAATATAACCTTCAATAATGTCTCCGGATCGAGCTTCTTCTCCAATGTCACGCCCTAGATGAGAAACAATGCCAGAGGTAACCGTGCCACCTAGACCAAAAGGATTTCCAATGGCAATGATTCTATCTCCTGTGCGGATTTTATCCGAATCTCCCCATTGAACAAAAGGCAATTTTTTGTCAGTTTTTACCTTTAAGATGGCTATATCTGTTCGGCGGTCTCGTCCGACGAGGGTAGCTTTCAGTTCCGTATTATCATTCAAGGTAACTGTAATTTGATCTGCATCAGCCACCACATGATTATTGGTCACAATATAACCGTCAGGGTCAATGATGAAGCCTGAACCAAGAGCCGTTGTATTTCGAGGGCCTTCAGGATGCATGTGGTCAAGGAAGTCCTTGAAAAAGTCTTCAAGGGGAGAACCCTTCTGGATTTGCATGTCTAAGGGAGAATGACCCGTATCAGCGCGGCCACGGACGAGGGTTGTTGTTGATATGTTTACAACCGCTGGTAAAAGAGGTTCAACAAGGTCCGCATAGCTACCGTTTACTGAAACAGGAGGTACAATGGTATCTTCTGCTAATGCAGCAGATAGGGAACAGAAAATAACTAATGAGGTTCCGCTAATAAAAGACCTTAATGACATTACTTTTATAACTCCTTAACGATTCAAATATTTAAAAAAGCTCTCTTGAGGAGAGAGAATAAACGTTGTTGTTTTATCATTCAACGACGTTTTATAAGCATTTAGGGAACGATAAAAATCATAGAACTGAGGATCTTTTCCATAAATTTTCCCTGCTTTCTCTGTGACGTATGCATCGCCTTGGCCACGGATGATTTCCGATTGTTTTGTGGCTTCTGCAAGGATAATTGTTCTCTCCTTATCAGCAATTGACTTGATTTCTTGGGCTATTTCATCGCCTTGAGACCGAAATTCTTGCGCTTCTTGGTTTCGCTCACTGATCATGCGGTTAAAAATAGCTTCACTGTTTTCAGCAGGTAAATCCGTTCGGCGTAATTGTAAGTCCACAACTTCAATACCAAAAGCCTTTGCCGCTGTGTTCATTTGATCGCGAATTGTTTTGGAAATCTCCGTACGCTGGGGGGAGAGGACATCCGTTAATTTAACCTTTCCTAAAACACTCAAAGCAATAGATTGGTTCAAAATCCTCAATCGTTGCTCTGCTCCTTCCTCATTCATCACCGTACGATAAAAGAGAGCAGGATCGACAATGCGATAACGGGCAAATGTATCCACCATCAGTCGTTTTTGATCCCCTAGAGTGGCTGCTATAGAGGGTAAATCAAAGTCGAGGATTCGATTGTCATAGCTCCGCACGTTTTGTAAAAAGGGAATCTTAAAGTAAAGTCCGGGGGCTTTTATCACTCTAATGAGCTTTCCGAACTCAAGAACAAGGGTCTGTTGAGTTTGTTGGACTATAAAAAGGGATCCAAACAAAATTCCAAGAATGACTAAAGCTGGAATTGCAAAAACGATAAGAGATCGAGAGTTCATTGTGCGGCCTCCGCTTTTTCAGGTTTCTGCTTTAATTCAGGAAGAGGAAGATAGGGGAGCACCCCTTGATTCTTTGCTCCATCCACAATTAATTTTTGTCCATTTTCTAAGATTGTTTCCATAGTATCCAAGTACATGCGGTTGCGTGTAATATCTGGAGCACTGCGATATTGGTTGTAAACCAAATCAAACCGTGAGGTTTCACCGTCAATGTCGGCCATGACCTTGCCTTTATAAGCCTCAGCGTCTTGGACAATTTTCTTAGCTTGCCCCCTTGCAACAGGAACAATGGAATTGCGATAGTACTCGGCTTCATTTCGCTTGCGTTCCATGTCGGCTTTGGCGCGTTGAACATCAAGATAAGCATCCATAACTTTAGTTGTGGGAGGGGTTACTTTTAGAAGTTCGACTTGGGAAACTTCGACACCCAACTTATAATCATCGAGAAGTTTTTGGAGCATTTCGCGAAGCTGAACGTTAATTGAGCTTCGGCCTTCTGAAAGGATCTTGGCAATGGGAGTTTGAGAAATGACTGAACGAACAATGCTATCGGCTGCTGCCGCTATCGTTGCTTCGGGAGATTGCACATTGAACAGGTAATCACCAAGGTCCTTAATACGCCAGTTTACGGCAAATTGTACATCGGCGATATTTTCATCTCCCGTGAGCATCAACGCTCCTTCGCCTGCAAGATTCCCAGCCTCCGCATTGTTGCTGCTGGTGTTTGTCAGAATATTAATAGCCGTAACATTTCGTATAAGGGCGGTTTCGATAGGCGTTGGAAGATGATAGTTTAATCCTGGATCAGTTATTCTAACCCATTTTCCAAAACGGAGAACGGCAGCTTGCTCATCTTGTTGAACCGTGTAAATACCCGTGAGAAGCCAAAGAACAAAAATACCACCAGCAACATACCAAAGGGTTTTGTTGCTTCCTTTTCCCTCCTTTGGAAAAAGCATCTTGAAACGTTGCTGCCCTTTTTTGAGAAGCTCTTCTATGTCAGGCGTGCCTTCATTCCGTTGCTTTGGCTTTTTCTGCCAGGGGTTTTTGTCATCATGCCCCCAGGGGCCATCGTCATCGTTATTAAAGCTCATTTGGAACAGCTCCTTTTCATTTTTATGAATATTGACTATAGATGATCTCGTGCTATTAGGCAATTAGGATGGTTTATGAATTTTGAATCTAAAATTGTAGAGGCTCTTAAGACAGTTAAGGATCCTTTTTCTCAAAAGGACCTCCTTGTGGCAGGCGTTGTACAGGGGCTCAAAGTTACAGAAAAAGGTAGTGTTTCTTTTGTTTTAGAGATTGATACTCAGTATCTTCAAAAAGGGCATGAGTTAAAAGAAACCCTGGAGTCTCTTCTTAAAAATATTGATGGCGTTCTAGAAATTAATATTGTGTTGACAGCGCAGCGTAAACCAAGAGCAAATAATTCTCTTCAAAAATCTATGCCGGGCATCACGCACATTGTGGCCATTGCTTCGGGAAAGGGGGGAGTTGGAAAATCCACGACAGCAGTGAATTTAGCTTGTGCGGTTCAGCAGATGGGATTGAAGGTAGGTGTGTTAGACGCAGATATTTATGGCCCTTCGCTTCCGCGCCTTTTAGGGATAAATGAAAAACCAACTACAGATGATGGAAAGTTCATGAATCCCATTGAAGTATACGGACTCAAGTCCATGTCCATGGGGTATATGATGGCGGAAGGAATGCCTGCCATTTGGCGAGGTCCTATGACACAAAAGGCCTTACAACAAATGTTGCATCAAACAAAATGGGATGAGTTGGATGTTCTTGTTGTAGATTTGCCGCCAGGAACGGGTGATGTTCACTTAAGTCTTGCTCAATTGGTTCTCCTTTCAGGAGCGATTATTGTCTCAACTCCCCAAGATCTTTCTCTTGTTGATGCAAGACGAGGGCTCGAGATGTTTTTAAAAGTGAACGTCCCCGTTTTAGGTCTTGTCGAAAATATGAGTTATTTTCTCTGTCCTCATTGCGAGGGGCGTTCTGATATCTTTGAAACAGGAGGCGTTCGTCATGAAGCAAAAAAACTTGGTTTGCCTTTGCTTGCTGAAATTCCCCTTCATATGGCTATAAGGGAAGCCTCAGAGAGAGGGAAGCCGATCGTATTGAGTGATCCAATGTCAAGTGAAAGTCAAATTTATAGATCTTTAGCCGTCTCCGTGATAAATAATTTAATAAATAAAAAATAAATAAAAAAGATAAATTTTTAAATACTTTTAAAAGTATAGTTATTGGCTTTGTTAAAAAATATAAAATTATATCGTAATTTTATACATAAATATTTCTTAAAAAATAGTAATCTTATATTTATTAAATAATTAACCATCCTAATGTAAATTGGCGATAAGTATAAAAACAATTTATACATAAACATTACATGGGGGCTAAAAATGAGTAAACAATTCGCATTCGCTTTATGCGTGACGACAGTCTTAGGCGGAACACAATCTGTGTACGCAGAAACACCAAAGTTATTAGAAGAAGGAAGGGATGGAAAACATATTGCTGTGAAGAAAAAGAATGGGAAATTTTTATCCTTTAAAAGAAAAAGTATAAAGAAAATTCCTCAAGTTGCAAGTACAGAAACAGGTAAAGTGACTCCGCAGCTGAGAAAAAGACAGAAAAAGATTCTGTCCTTTAAAAGGAAAAGTCTAGAGAGAGTTCCTCAAGTTACAAGTACAGAAACAGGCAAAGTGACTCCACAGTTGCGAAAAAAACAGAAAAAGTTTTTCTCTTTTAAAAGAAAAAGCTTAAGAAGAATTCCTCAAATAGCAAGCACAGAAACAGGTAAAATGACTCTGCAGCTGCGAAAAAGACAGAAAAAGTTTTTCTCTTTTAAAAGAAAAAGCTTAAGAAGAATTCCTCAAATAGCAAGCACAGAAACAGGTAAAATGACTCTGCAGCTGCGAAAAAGACAGAAAAAGTTTTTTTCTTTTAAAAGAAACAGCTTAAGGAAAATTCCTCAAATCGCAACCATTCCTTTCGCTTCTTCTATTCAGCCTGTACGAAATGGACATATGGTTTTGAAATCCTTAACTTCCAAAACTCCTTTAAGTCAGTACAGAGAGGAAAGAAAAGTTATTAGGACACATCCTTCTGTTCAAAACATTGTCTTCTTTTCTCGCCTTGCAAATAATGCTTCATTAGTTAAGCAAATCGTTCGTGATAATGATAAACCTACTATTAGTCGTGTAACTGCTCCTGCTGCGAACGTAAAAGTTTCTAATAATCCTGTAACGAATAGGCAAACACAAACAACTCCTCTTGAACCAGCTGCAACTCGCACAGTTGCTTATGGGGAAGGAGTTAACGATTCTAATAAGACAGTGGATAAAGAAATAGTAGTGCCTGCAACTTCTGCACTTGTTTCCGCTCACATAGTTGCTCCTGTTGCAGAAGCCAGAGCTTCTAATGATGAAGTGGATAATGAGATAGTGCTACAACCAGAAATCTCTGCACTCGTTTCTACTCACGCGGTAGTTTCAGAAACCCCTGAATTAGTTGAAACCCATATGAATACTTCTGAGGAAGAAGGAAGTGCAGCTAATGGTTCTGAGGGAAGTCAGACGCTATTGTCATCAGTAATTCCAGAACTCTTTTCTGAACATGAAGATGCTTCTGGTATTGATGAGACAGTAATGTCAGAAAACCCTGAATCAGTTGCTACTCATACAGATATTCCTGAGGAAGATGTAATTGCGGCTAATGGTTCTGAGGGAAGTCAGACGCTATTGTCATCAGTAATTCCAGAACTCTTTTCTGAACATGAAGATGCTTC
>JAIESK010000101.1 GCA_019746105.1 Alphaproteobacteria bacterium | reverse complement strand
TTAAATAATAAAGCTGAAGCAACCCCTCAACGTCAATCCATTTTAGCTGTTGAAAGGACATCTATTCCTATCTTAACTGATGAACGCCTTCCCTTGCTTCCACGGGGGCAAATCTTAACCGATGAACGCCTCCCCTTGCTTCCACGGGGGCAATACTCCCCTATTTATGGAGGCCCTCCCACCGCGCAAAGTACCGAACGGCTAACACCTCCCCTTGGTAAAAAAGCATGTAAGGATTGTAATAAAGATTGTAAAAGTAAAGGAGAAGTAACCGTTCAGACCCCCGTTGTATTAGAAGATAGTGATTCAGAAGATAAAAATGATCTAGTGTGAGCGCTTGATAAAACCAAGTTATAGGAGACCATCTGAAAAAGGGGTATTGAGGAAAACCAGAGGTTAGAGAGGATTTTTTGTTATTGATGAAAAGTTTATATTTTATGCCTCTTTCGCTCTGTTTAGTAACCATCAATTTGGTTAAAACATCCCTTGATTTTTCTCAATACCCCTTTTTTGGATGGTCTCCTACTTGCCCTATAGTATACCCTTCTCTCATAGCTCTTTCCTCCATTTAATGTCTTAAACTCTAAATCTGGGGTGGATGCCAATAATAACATAAACTTATAATTTTGTCTGATCATCTCCTAATAGAATTATCTATATAATTAAATTTAAAAAAATAGGGATTGACCTTGGACTATAGACCAAGGTGTAAAGTTTTTATAAACTCTGAAGAATAAGGAGTAATAATTCTATGCCTATAAAAAAGCTTTTGATAACTTTTGCTTTTATGTTGTTAATTTTTTCATCAAGAGGTTGGGCTATGGACGACGGCCTTTCAGACATTGAAAGACATACCTATAAAATTAAATGCAAGTCTAGTGGAAGCTGTCTAAGCGTAGGCACCTCTGTGGAAGATAAGAACAGCGCCTTCATGGAGATGGATGCTCAAGATGAACATGCAAATTACCGGCTTTGGTATTTCGAAAAAGCCGGGGAATTCTACAAAATTAAGAGCAAGTCTAGTGAAAATTGTCTCAGTAGTGCCTATGAAACAGACAAGGACAGAGTCTTTATGGTGATGGATACTCAGGCTCAGGATGAACAAGAACATAACCGTCTTTGGTATTTCGAAAAAACTCGCGAATTCTATAAGATTAAAAATAAGTTTAGTGGAGCTTTCCTAAGCAGTGTCACAACTAATGGCAGCCCCTTCCTAGCCGTAGATACTCAGGATGACCATGCAAATTACCGATTGTGGTATTTCGAAAAAGCTGGAGAGCTTGATAATGTTAAAAATAATTCCAGTGCAAAGTGTCTAGATAGTTGTGAATCTGAGAAAGACAATTATAGAAAGAGTGTTCAAGGGGAACAGGCGAAACATAAGATGTCGTATGTTGGGGGATGTGGGCCCTGTGCTCCCCTAACAAATACTTATGCCACAGGTCAAAGAGGTGATAATGCAGAAACAGAAATCGATAGATATACATTATTCAGCTCAAGTTTTTTAAGTGGAGCAGTTTATAGTTTAGTTCCTGAAATCGTTAGGGATGCTCTGGAGTCCAGAGGCTGCCCTCGGGCTTCCGCTATAGCAATACTAGTTCAAGGGGGAATGATTGTTTATAATTCCCCCTCTTATTTCGCACCCTTAGCAGGAATGACTGTAAGAATTGGCTGTAGCCAATTAGGGTTTTCACCTCAAGCATCATCTACAGCAGGTATCACAGTGGTTATTGTTGGCAGTTTGGTTCAAACGTTGGTTTTTAGTCAGGAAACGGTCCTTGATAGTGTCGTCGATGTTGCCATTGGTGTTGCTGGGAGTTATGCGGGAAGCACCCTAGCTCTTAAAGCAAAATCTTGGGTTTACGAACAACTTTGGGGACGTAACTATCCCATGATAGTGTGTGAGAAGACTTGCCAGACACATAGCGAAAAGCTTGCTAGTAATGTTTAAACAAAGCATATGGAAACCCATGTTACACTTAGCTTGTGACAAGATTAATAATGTTGAAAATTGGCTCTTCTATTTATATTAAATGGCCTCAAAGACATAAAGAAGGATAAGAAACATACGCTCATTCATAAAATGTATTTCTTCATTTTTTATTGTAGCTTACTCCCTTGTTAATCTCGGACATGCGTGTGAAGAATGTGAAGTTACAAAAACCAACAGACTCGCTTTTTCATCAGCTGCATGCAGAGTTTCAGAGGCAGAAAAAGGAGATCAGTTTTACTTAATATTAAGTGTAAGATCCCCCGCCAAAATCCCTCTTCACCAAATTCTATCAGAAATTAAGCCAGAAAAATTACTCTTAATTGCAGGAGATAAATTTTTTTCTGAACACGAAAGAGAAGGATTTAAAAAGCGATTTCTGGATGGATTATTTTTCCAAAACTATCGGGAGTCCTACAGTCAATTTATAAAGAGTACCCCTTTTCCATGGGTGAAAGAGTATATTGTAAGGGTTGAGCCTGGCATTATAACACACTAAACTGAAAATGTGTCCGATTCCGTTGCCTCTGCTTTTTTAGTTGCTGATACTGAGAATCAATTTGAAGACCGCGTTGTTCAACTCGCCGAGTGGTTTAAAACAAAAACGATTTGGGGGACTGAAATTATTTCTAAGGAAGTCTTAAACTGTTTAGAAACTTGTGAGAAATGGACATGCCAGTGTGAGTGCATTGATAGTCAACTTTCTCTAGCGTATAAGGAGGCTTCCAGAAAGTGTGCGGAAGAATGTCGTAAACAAATGTTAGGGATTTCTCTTCCTTTTAAGCCAGGGGGAATGTCATAGAATATGATTTCATCAAATTAAGTTTCAGAGAGTGACGCCGCTTGCTCTCTCCCTTCATTTATGTTTTACACTATAAATCTGAAGGAGATGCCAAGAATAATAACATAATTTCTAGATTTTGTCTGATTTTCTATTAATAAGGCCATTTACAAATAAAATTCATCCAAAATAGTGATTGACCCTAGACTAAGACCAGGGTGTAGAGTCTTTTTGTAAACCCTGTACATAAGGAGAAAATTCTATGTCTATTAAAAAACTCTTATTAATCTTTACATTTATGTTGTCAGTTTTATTATCAACAGTTTCGGCTATGGAGGAAGATGTTTCAGGCATTGAAGAAAGACAAACATGTAAAACTAAAAAAAAGTCTACGGAAAAATGTGAAGATAATTGTGAATCTGAAACAAGTAATGGCACTGTTACCGTGCGGGGGGATAGTCAGGATGAGCGTGCAAAGAATAGGATCTGGTATGATGGAGGATGCTGTAAAGGAGGATGTACAACACCAGCAAATACATATGCCACAGGTCAAAGAGAAAGTGATACAGAAACTGAAATCGACAGATATACATTATTTAGATCAAGTTTTTTGAGTGGAGCAGCCTATAGTTTAGTTCCTGAAATCGTTAGGGATTCTCTAGAGTCCAGAGGATACCTTCGGGCTTCTAATATTGTAGCAACGTTAATTCAAGGTGGAATGATTGTTTATTATTCATCCTCTTATGTAGCGCCCGTAACAGGAATGGTTGTAAGAATTGGCTGTGGTCAATTAGGGTTTTCTCCCCAAACATCAACCATTGCAGGGAGCACAGCTGCTATTGCGGCCAGTCTTTCCCAAAAAATGATTTTTAGTCACGAAACGGTGCTGGACAGTATGGTCGATGTTGCCATTGGTGTAGCTGGGAGTTACGCTGGAAGCACTCTTGCTCTCAAAGCAAAGGCTTGGGTTTATGGGCTATGGGGAAATAACAATCCTGTTATGGTATGTGAGAAGGCTTGTCAGCCCCATAGTGGCAAAACTGACTAGTCGTGTGTTAGACACAGCGTTTTTAGTAATTCCTGATGGTATTGCTGATAAAATACTGGGGAACTCACCCACTTTGTTCTATGAAAACTGTATCTAGAGTAATCTAGGGTTAGTTATTCAAGTACAGAGGCGAAAGTGAGGAATCTAGAATTAAGATGTATTCCCTTCCGAAGAATCTTCATTTCTCTTCAGAGAAAAAACTTTATAAAGGGTGAGAATAATAAGCATTGTCAACAATGTTAACGCTCACTTACTTATCTTATTATAAGAAACGCTTTTCTCATTTTTTCATGTTTGTGATTCCAGCGGCTTACTTACTTTTGCAGAGATGGAGGAGAGGCATTTAGAATAAGCTATTCTAAATACCCGATTCTTTAATCATTTAGTAAGAAATTCAACTTTACACTTTAATTTAGCGGCTCTAGGTTTTGACTGCGTTGTTGATTCTAAATTGAAGGATAGGGAGTTTTAAATGATCAAATCAGCTCTTCGTGCTGCTATTGCAGCAGCAATTACGCTAACACCAGGTGCAGTTTTAGCAGATGACAAGGGTAAATGTTATGGGGTTGCTAAAGCAGAACATAATGACTGTGCTGCAAAAGATAACAGTCATACCTGTGCTGCTCAAGCTAAAAAAGATTATGATGCTAATGACTGGGTATCAATGAGTAAAACTGATTGCGAAAAAGATCCCAAGAATAAAGGTTGGGAAGAAGCAAAGAAGTAAGCAGTTTAGGCGGATAGGGTTTTAGCCATAAAACCTCAGGAAGAGTGATTTAAAGTCATTCACAATACTATATGGTCAATTTCCTGGGAATGATAATCTTGTGTGAATATTTATATATAGAGGGATTGTTATGGAAAAAGAAATTAACAAGTGGCTTTCAGTGCTACTACCTATCTTTGTCCTTAGTATGCCAGGGAAATCCTTGGCAAACCAAAAGCCAGAAGAAGTGGCCTTACAAGAAAAGATGCCAGTTATTATAAACAAAGGGTACGTTCTATTAGAAAAAAATGAAGCGGCAAAATTACTTTCACAAAGTGGTCTTAAGGAGAACAATTTAGGAGTTGTGGCAAATGATAAGGTTGCTGTTTCATTAGCTGAAAAAGATGAGATTGATTATGGAAAAATCAGCAGACTTGTTTCAAAAATAAGACATGAATTGTGCGCAGTGAATCAGGAGGGCGGCTACGAAGTCTGGTTGCAAGTAGAAGGAGGTCTCTCTGGAGTTTTTGTGAGTGCTTCAGCTCAAACTGGCATTAAAGCGATCATTAATTGTTCACCTGATGGAAAAAGAAAATAAAGGGTTTTAACCATGGGCTACATTAGAGGTTTCAGCACAAGTAAATTTGATATATATAGATTCCTCAATCTATAATAGTAAATACTTTCAAGTTGCAGAATCAGTTACCAAGATCTTTTGTCCATTTCAAATTCTGTGATAGGCGTGTGAAAAGGTTTGATGATGTGATAGTTTGGAAGCATAGCCCATCACCATTTTTTGCAGATAGAGAATAAAACCCCTCACATCCGCAAGGACCATCTCACAACCTGATCCCTCTGCAATTGCTCCTGCTGCTCTTGGGTTTGGTGCTCTTGTTGCATCTGGGCTTTGGATTCTGGGGTATCTCCTCGGGGCTTTTCTTGTTGGAGTCGCAGAGAAAATTCTTCATAAGCCTTGACGGATATTTCGGCAGATGTGGGGATGGTGTGGTCCTTCTGTGCCCGTTTTTCAAAGAGTTCTCCTGCGATCTTTGTGAGCTGCTCAGCCATTTTGTTGACCGCGGGCTTATCAGCATCGATTGGATTGTGCCCATATCGTTCTCGAAAGTGAAAGAACTCGCATACAGCTTGGTACTTTTCTTGATTCTCCATCTCGAACTTGGTTCGTGCATCGGATAGGTTTTTGCGCACCGTGAAGAGATCGCTGGAGCGCTTTTCCTCCGAATGATCAAACGAACGATATTGTTCTTGTGATGGTTTTATTTCGACGGTTTCATACAAAAAGTTCGTGATCGCTTCCTTCGTTGTAACCTTCACCGCGTTCCACAAATCCCGTCCCTGCTGGAGTTTTTGCGCTGACCACAGGACCTTCTCATCGGCTTTGAGCTTGTTTGTAAAATTTTGTTAAGCTGATTAATAGCAATAATTTTATCACCGCTAAGTTTGCGAAATGATTCCCCATTAAATGGTTGTTTAAAAGATTCTCAGATAATATCTCCTAATGCAACATCACTTTGGTGGGTGACGAACACCTCACTAAAAGAACGTCCTTTAGTTTGAAATAATAGTTTTAGGGATTCTAAAGTTTCAGGAGTTTTATTCTGAACGATAACGCTATCCTAACACGCTTCTGCTTTACTTATCTCGTCAGGGCCTATTTTTGAAGTAGCTGTAACAAGATTAATAAGAAAAAATCCCTGCTTTTTTAATGATCTTATTAAATAGTTTTCTGTAGGCTGGCCGTTAACAATGATGATTGCTTTATTTTGGGCATTAATAATACTAGATGCTTCATTAGGGGAAATTCTATCGGAAACTTGAGAGTTTACGCCTGTGAACGAATAGGAAGCATTGATAAAATAAATAATACTTAATACAATCAAAGAATAATTTATTGGATTTAATTTTGGCAGGTATGAAAGTACAGATTGTTTTATTTTTTTCCAATTAAAGTGCATTTTATAACTCCCTATATGGTCCTACTTTTGAAGTAGTAATTTCTATTGTTTCTTAACAATTTGCATTATGTGCTTGACTAAATAGCACTCCCGATCAAACAAAAAGTAAAAAGATTTTAGTCATTTTATTTTCTCCTAGTGGTTTTATTGATCTCAGAATTCGCCTTCAACTTGTTGGTTTTAACTAATTCCATTGTCTACTGACTAGGCAGCTTAATTTATATAAAAATAGCAGATTCCTTGAGATACAAAAGAGTCAGACTATGTGTATTTTAAAGGACAAATGCTAATCATTTTTGTTTATTAATGGCTCGTCAATAATTTTTACATATTAAAAACAGTGATTTATTTAAGCAATTTTTTGTATCATATCCCCCTGGATAGGATATGTCATTAATGAGATATCGATGCGCCTATAAAATTCTAATGTATAACTCCCTACATCTTTTAAAATCTATTTTACGAATGTTCATAAGATAATTTTCCCTTTGAACAAAATAATATAGGGGGGTAAGGTATATGTCAAGAGAACATTTTCAATACCTTGAAATGATGTTCTATTAGCCTTTGCAAAAAGGCATCATGAGGGAGATGATGGTTTGCGTTAATAAGTTTCTTGTTGGTATAATATACGATCCTATATTATAATTTTCGTGGCTTATGATTTTTGTAATTTATTGGAGAAACGATGACCCATACCATTCGAGAAAAAAACAAGCTTTTAAATCGTGTCCGTCGCATAAGAGGTCAAATTGAAGCGGTTGAACGTTCTTTAGAAAATGAAAAGGGTTGCACCGAGGCTCTTCACTTGGTTGCTGTTATTCGAGGTGCGATTAGTGGATTAATGGCTGAAGTGTTAGAAGATCATATTCGTAACCATATTACTGATCCTTCACACGAGTCAAATATTGCAAACGCTAAGGAGGAGTTAATTGATGCTATCAAATCATATCTCAAATAAATTATAGAGCTTTTAAACAATAGCATCACGATAAAAGTTTTCTCGTTCCTTTACGATCTAGTCAATTTTGCAAGAGAATTCCACATAATTCAATAAGAGGAGCTTATGACATTAAATTAAATCGCTTCACAAGCGATCAACAGGATAAATAACATACCAACATAATCACAATCGAAAGAGATAAACTTGCATAAAATCCCAGGTCTCGTTTAAGAAAATAAGGAAGTGCCAAGAAAAGCGGGAGAGTAGGTAATACAAACCACAGCGTATTATAGGATAAATTTGCGATTGTTTGGGTGTCCTTTGTTTCAAAGTAAAGCCAAAATAAGCTTAAGAGAGAGATCAGAGGCAAAGCATTTATCAGTCCCGCTAAGGCATTGTTAATTTTGGCGACTTCTGAAATGATAACGACCAACATGGCTGAAATCAGCACTTTTGTAATATAAAACATTTTAAAATCTCCTTATTATGGTTATGGGCTAAAATCCGTACCTTTCAAGTATTGTTAGACAAATATATCCTTACTTACCTCTTTCTTTCTATAAAGTATCTTCTGAAGCGAATAAATCCAGAGCGTTCTTTAATAAAATATTAGGTATTTAGTACAGTTTCGCAATTAGATGTATGTGTTAGCGTAAGCGGCAAAATACAACAACAATCCGAAAAAGGAACTCAAAAAATCTGAAAAGGAGTGACTCTATCCTCAAAAAGAATTCTCCCTCATTAAATTTCATGAGGCGGATCAGAAAAATTTGTATGATTCTCTATGAATTCTCTTTGTAATTTGCTATACATTAATACTCTCTCTTCTTTAAATTTGGAGAATTTCTTATGAATCTCACTAAGTTCTTTATCTTATTCTATTTGATTCTATTAACTTTTATTGGATGTGGTCATGTTGACTGTATGGAACATGAAGCAGATCCAATGAGTTTGTACAGTATTGGTGCACGTTATTATGAAGGTATAGGAGTGGAGAAGGATAAAGTTGAGGCTGTAAAGTGGTTTCGAAGGGCTGCAGAAGAAGAAGGGCACGTAACCGCTCAGTTCAGACTTGCTGTTTGTTATGAATTAGGTGAAGGAGTAAATCAGGATAAGGCAGAGGTAGTAAAATGGTTCCAAAGAGCCTCAGAACAAGGGCATGTAATTGCTCAATTCAGGACTGGTGTTTGCTATGAAAAGGGGGAAGGAGTTACCCAGGATAAGGTAGAAGCAGCAAGGTGGTTCCAAAAAGCCGCAGAACAAGGGAATACATCTGCCCAGCAGCGTGTCATTAAGTTGAAAAATCAACTATTAGAATCTTCAATTGCAGCTCAACAACTGGGACGTTATCTAGATGCTTTAGTTGATTGTGAATGTTGCTTAGAATTGGATCCAAATTATGAACCTGCAATAGCTAATAGAAACAACATTCTTCAAGCAATTGTTCAGAACAGAAGAACTATTAAAAACTCTCACATCTTTAGTCTTTCTTCAATTGGGTCTGCACTATTATTACCATACAGCTTAACTAAAAAATTACTTAGTTTCGGGTTACAGTTTTTGCCTACGATTTTATGGGGCAATACTGGAACGGGAGGGTCAACTCTTCCAACTACCTTAAATCAAAATATGAATGGACATGAAACTCAAACACCCCCAATCGCAGAAGACTCTGTAACATCTGACCAACAAAAATTTGCTGAAGGGTCGATAAACAAGGAATTGGGATCTAGTTCTTTGAAAGTAGCTATGAGTGAAGAAGAAGTTGATAGGGAATCATTTTTGCAAACAGGAAAAGAATCTGAATTGCAGGTGGTAATTGATCATTTAAGAAAGGCTCTTCATGAAAGAAACACTTTAACAGATGAATTTGAGAGACAGATAAAAAATCTGGATCAAGAACGTCAACGAGTTCGTTGTTTAGGGGAATCCCTGGATGAACAAAAACAAAAAACAACGACTTTGGAAGGTGACTTAGCTAAAGCCTCCTTAAAAATAAGTTCATTAAAAACGGCCTTAGAAAAACAGAAAAAAGAATCTCAAATAAACTCGAGCCATATTGAGCAATTAGAAAAAGACTTAACAAAACATCAACGAAAGAGTGAAGCTTCTGAAAAGTTTACTTTAAAACAAACTCGAAAAATCAAAAAATTATCTGAACAAGTTGAGTATTTACAGCAGCAAATAGGAATTCTTCAGCACGATTTAGAACAAGGTAATGTTTTAAAGAAACAATATGATCTTCAAAAACAAGAATTATATAAAAACTCTCAACGTACAAGCCAATTAGAAGAAGAGTTAAAGGAACAGAAACATAAAATAGCAGCTCTTGAAAAACAAATCCGTATTGCTAAAAACCAAGCATCAGGTCAACAAGTTAAAGTGGACAAAGCGGATGGATTAAGAAAAAAGATAGAAGAGGAAACAATTTTAAAAGAACAAGCATCAGAGCAAGTTTTACATCTAGAAAAATTGTTAAAGGAACAGATAGATAAAACAGCCTCTTTAACATGTGAGCTAGAACGACAGGGTCACATGGCTTCACAATTAAAGAAAGAAAATGATCTGTTACGTTCTCAATTGCAAACATTTTTAAATCAATTTAGAGAAGACTGTTCTTTAAGAGAACTATGTAATGCTCAAACACAGAAAATACAATTTTTGCAAGGCGAAGTAACAAGAAGTTATCAACATCCTTTGGTTTTACAGCCAACTATTATAATGGAAGGAGGGCAAATTACCCAATTAAAAGAACAATTGATGCAAATGCAATTTCTTTACGGGCAACTTCAAAGGCAAATCGCTCCTTTAAATGTACCAAATGAAATGCAAGAAAGACAGAGACTACATGAGACGATAGCGGCATCAAGAACGCCGACCTCATTTATACCCCCCCTTCGCAATACGTCTGAAATGTCTGTTCAATTACCTTCTAAAGTTCATAACATACTACAGTCTTTTACAGATGGAAATCATTGTGTACTTATTGTAGGTGGTGCGGTGCGAGACTATCTGCTTAGAAGGACCCCTGCAGACATTGATATCATCACAAATATGCCGTCTCATATTTTTATGGATAAATTTAAAGAATTTAATGTCCATACTACTCCTTATGTTTCTGGGCTTTATCAAATGTCAGTTGAAGGTCTAAAAATAGATATTTCCTGCTGCGACACGGAAGTATTTTGCTCAGCACCAGCATTTTTGAAAGATGCAATGTCTAGGGCATTTACAGTAAATGCATTATATTGCGATCTCAATGGTAAGATTTATGATCCTACTCAAACAGGGATTTCTGATCTATTACATCATCCTACGCTACGCTTAATAAATGCTGGTAATAATTGGTTTGAGAAAGATCCATTTTTATTGTTAAGAGCAACGCGACTAGCAGTTCAAAATAGATTGATAGTTCCACTAGAAATTAAACAATTAATACGACAATCTAATGTTTTTCTTAAGCAATGTGATCAGCAGAGGCTTTTTGTTGAATTTAAGCGCCTATTTTTGAGGGGCTTTGCATTGATGAATTTTGAACAACTTATGGAATTAGATTTATTAAGATTTATATTTCCTAAAACCACTGAATACCTATCAAACCCCTCCGGGATTCATTACTTAGAATGGTTGCGAAGTGAATTATATAACTCAGATCAATTAGTTATTAAACTTGAGCCCGTTTCCACCAATTATGTTTATGCCATATTTCTAACGGGAAGCGTTTTAGCCACCTTATCTGAGTCTTCTATCCTTTCATCTAACATTGAACAAACCGTTAACAAAGTAGTTAATGAGATGTTTCATAATCATTCAAAAGCTGATTTTGTAGAAAAAATAAAAAGATTAATGATAGGGTTTATTAGAAATGCGACATTATCCTTATAATATAAATATAATAAATTGGAACAGATATAACGTCATTCCACCCCACTTTAAAACAAAGAATTTTATGTTATCTAATTTAATTTTAAGTAGTGAATGTGAAGAGGAGGTTATATAATGAAAAATACTCAATATTTTTAAAATATTATTGCTAAATGGTTTTATGATGTCGTCACTGATTGGGGCAGGAGGTTCTTATTGAATTTGTTATTTTTTCATTATTACATGCCAGTAATGAAAAATTATTTAATTTAAACATTTCATTAACAAAATCTATAGCTTCCCGTTTAAAAAGCATTTTTTGTGAAGGGATAAAAATATAGCAATCTCTAAGTTTTTTGATTTCTAGAGGAGTTAACGGGGAAAGAGGTTCTTTTTAGGCAGGTAGGAGGTACCTTTGATCGTCGAGATAGCTGAGAAGCTGTCTTAGATTTAAGCCAATGACTGTGAAGAGGGCATTTAGTTGGTCACCTTTCTTGGCTTTTAGCCAATGGTGACCCAGATGTCCGTCATTTTTAGCATGACCAATAATCTCTTCAAGCTGATCCAACGCTTTTTCAAGGGTACGTCCATCATTGGGATGATTATTCAGAGCTTAAGCGCCAAGGATAAAGTGATTGCCTCTTTTGAACGTATGCTTGGCTTACTTAGGAGACCTTGTACCCGAACTCGTAAGGCTTGCGGTCCTTTCCTTTGCTGATGCACTCAACTTTAGGTGCATGCCAAACATAAAAATAGTCAGGGTCTCTCGGTTTTTGCTTGGCAATATGATTTGCTTTTTCTAGGGTGTGCTTAAATATTTAAGGAATATCCTCGAACTTGGCATGCGCTTTTGTTATATCCCGAGTAAGTTTCTTCAAGCGCATGCGAATAAGCTTGATCTTCTTATTAGCTCTTTTCATCTACCGAGCATGCAAGTAGCGCCCTACTGGGATGAAAGCTTACTTGGCTGCCCTTTTATAGCTTTGTCTCACCTTTATTCCATAGGCCTTGGCAACTTTCTGCCGACTTCGTAACGGCCTTTAGCATCAATCCATGCTCAGTTGGATGGGCAATCGCTTTCTATTGGATGGTTGTGTCAATGACCACTTTCCTTAAATCCTTCAGCCTTAACAAACCCACCTGATAAGCTGCCGATAGGCTTGCTTGAAGCAGCTTTTCCAACACTTTCGGAGGGATTCGTTCCCGGAAATGGCTCATAGATGACCGTTCAATGGACAAGCCATGATGGAAGAAAGGTTCTCCACAAAAGTATTGGAAATAAGGATTTTCTTCCCATCGCGCACATACACCTTCATCTGATAAGGTGTAAATATATTTGAAGAAGATGCAAGCCCATTATTATCAGGCGCAAGGGAATTCCAGGGTGTCCCATTTCAGTATAATAAGGTCTAATGCTTGGGCTAATCTTTCCCAGTCCAGAAGCTCACTCAGCATTACCAACAAGTGGTTCATGTTAATGATCTGATCTAGCCGGCTACGAAACAAATCCCGCTGACCACAGTCTTTTTTTAGAGAAGGTTTCATGTTGATCTCTCCAAAATAATTGCAAGATTTTGATGTGTTTACCCCATCTTTCTTGCAATTATTTTAGCACTTAATGCGCCTTATTTTTGAATTTTTTCAAACAGCTATCTGGTTCTTAACGCCGCACTATGTAAAAACATACTATAAAGCTGTTGGGGAATGTTTATGCGATCTTTCCCGTCATCAACTCGTTTTTGGAGATTCCGCAGGTCTTCTAAATATTTCTTATAAAAGTCGCCTATTGAATCTTTTGCAACGGAATGGCTATGTTCAACACCTTTTAACAGGCCATCATATTCTGTAATCTTGGCTTCAAAGAGGTGCTTGTTGCCTGATGCAGACTCTTGTATAGGGGGTCTGTTCAGCTGCATCTAACCCTGTTGTTATAACAATGGGGACACAATAAAAAACAAATTTTCATCATTTCTCTCCTCTTAGTAAATATATAAGTACTTATAGAAAATCTTTCTAAGAAAAAACTAGATGAAATTCCGTTCCTTTCAAAAATAGATCGTCTACATAATTCCGCACTGAATTCTCTTTCGTAACTTTGGTGCTTGAATAGGATGACCGTTTTCAATATTAAGTATAAATATGGAATTTTGAATATTTGGATGATCTGTGAATTTTTTTATTTCTTCTTTTTTCGTAAGACCAATCATCTTGCTCAGTTCTTCGAGCTCCTGAATAAGGCGAACAAATTTCTTTTTAGTGATATCTCCAAATGATCGCGCATATTTTAAAAGAAGATCTTGTACTAAAGAATAATTGGTATAAGCAGAAAAGAAGAAAGGGCCCAAAAAACCTCCTATTACAAGAGCTAAACGGGGCGCATCATTGGGAAGTATTTCCAATAGAATATTTGACACTAAATAGCGACCAACATAAGCTGTTACTGCAGCTAAGGGTATGCAGGCAAAGGGTAACACCCTTGAAGTTTTGGGATAAAGGGTATGCAATAATGAAGGTGGCATAGGCTTTCTAGAAATAATATAAAAAGCAGAGTCATATAACGAACTTCCTACTACAATAGTAGCATTTATTTCAAGCAGGAAGAGGGGTACTGTACTTACAATTGTCATTGGGATAACAAAATAAGGGCTGTTATAGATCATCTGCCATGTCTTATAACTACAGAAGCCATTATGGAACAAATTAAAAACAGCCGATAGACTGAGACCACTTATAAAAACTATTTTAGGATACCCCTTTTTCCAAGTGGCAGGAGTTGCTATTGGCAGGTGATAAGGAAGATTCAGCAGAGATTCAAGATAATTTTCTACTTTAAGATTGTCATTGTGATAAAGCGACGTAATAAATTGATCTCTTTCATCGATTGACAAGGTGAGAAGGGCTGGAATAGTTTTATCTAAAAGATGGCGTGTTAAGAACTTCTGTGTGTTAAGAGTAGGAGGAGCTACCTCGAGATCATCGGGTTTCGTCTTCCGACAACAACAGCACCTGGTCTTGCATTTATGTGCGATCACTTTCTTAAAGAGACTAAGATAACCATTTGTTCCAAGACTGTAATCATATAAGCCAGTTATACCTACAAACCATTTCTGAGTATTATATAGATAAATTATATAAGAGTTAGGAACAGAGGAAACTACACCAAGAACATGAGATGTAATATGAAGTGGTATCAGCAATTTGCTTTTTTTTATAAGAGCCTTTTCCTCCTTTGATTGAGGGTTCAAACCTTTTAGAAGCGTAAAGTAAGACCAAGCCCCTGTTCCTGATATTGATACTGTGTTGATAATTCCTATTACCCAACCTCCACCTATATTACCACCTGCTGAGTTCTGTGCTGTTGTAAAATAAGGAATACCAGCTAAACTGCCAAACACACCTCCAAGAACTTGGGCACCAATACGGAGGATTTTCTTAGGCTTAGATTCTGAAATATCTTCTTGTTTAACAAGGTATTTCTCAATGAATGAATAAAGGTGACTCTCCTCTATACCATGCAGAGGCAGAGGTAGGTCTATTTCTTCCATAATAGGCGGTGGCAGATGAGGCTCTACCTCTTCCATAGTAGGCAGTGGTACACGGGGCGCTATCTCTTCCCTATCAGGTAAAGGCAGAGGGGGATCTATTTTTTCGGTCTTTACAAGAGAATGGGGTGCATTGATGCGGTTGTCTTCTTCTGGAAGATTTGGGGAGTCACTACTCATACATATAACATCGGAAAGGCAGAAGATAATAAATATCTTAATAAATTGTATTATATAATTATTATTCATTTTAACCTCTATTTTATTTAAGCAGCATCCTTCATCAGAAAAATTTAAATTGTTAAAATAAATTGGTAGTCTCTATTTTGGATATAATATAAAAATTCTGAACCGTCAAAATACAGAATAACATAAAATAGAACATTTTGTAACAGATTAATGAATTTTTAAAAACCTTTGATAAAATTCACACAAAGCAGGCAAAGCCCTTATTGATTTTCTTTCATTAATATCAAGCCAGCAAAAAGTAATGGATATACATAAAGAGGAGAAAATGGTCTTTGGAGCCTTACTTTATAAGGGCTTGGATAGTTAATAGTTCTCAAGATGATATAGCGGCTCTGTAATAAGAAGCCCTACCCTCATCTTCTTAAAAGTTTAGCCTACCAGTAGGTAGATCATTTTATCTTCCTTCTGTTGTTCTACCACATACTGTGCCATATTTACTCATTCCTCTATAAAGATCTTTTCCACCTCTGTAAGAGTAAGTAAGCAGCTGGAACCACGAACATGGAAAAGAGAGGGGCAGTGATCATTCCCCCGAGCATTGGGGCTGCAATTCTTTTCATCACATCAGATCCCGTTCCATAACCAATCATAATGGGAAACAACCCTGCGAGAATGATGGCAACAGT
>JAIESK010000041.1 GCA_019746105.1 Alphaproteobacteria bacterium | reverse complement strand
GTAGCTCAGCGGTAGAGCAAGTGGCTGTTAACCACTGGGTCGGCGGTTCGAGTCCGTCCCGGGGAGCCAGCAAAAGGCTTTTTCCCATAATACAACCTCCCAAAAGTTTTCAGCACCATACTGTGCCGTAGAAAGTCATTTTGAATTAAGAGAGAGTTAATTCTTGTAAAGTGTGCTGATAAATTGTATGATTTGACAATGGCATTTACTTGTAAGTAACAACTTTTCTATAAATCTTATAAAAAATAAAATAAAAAAAGGGTAGGTGAAAACTAAAGACAAGATAACAGAAAAGGAGAAGAACCATGACATCCATCTCCAAAAAGAAAGCAGCTAAGAAGAAAGCAATGTTGCTTGAGGCTGAAACGAAATCTGATTCCTTAAAAAAAGAAGCTTTATACGAAGTTTGTGCCCGATCCATGTTTAGTGATATTTGTAGGTGGAATAAGGAAAAACTTGATTTTCTTCTTTATAAAAGGCTTGAACCTTTGCATAGAAAATTTAAGAGAAGTATTTAATCCAATTACTAATAAACCTGAGCTCTTATCCAAACTCAGGTTAAAAACATTTGAGAATTTTGCATTGTGCGGTGTGTGCAATAAAATATTATCGAAGAAAATTAAAAAATACTGTGGCATAATTAATGTTTTTTTAAATAATATTATGGCATTCTGTTTTATGAAATAGAATAAGGAGATATTAAGATGAATAAATTATTGTTAGGCGCAGCATTACTAACAATTCTGAGTATAAATGTAGTTGAAGCTCGAGGGAGTAAAGCCCATTCAGTTCATCCATCTAAGGGTATACCAGTAAATAAAGTTGATTCAGCAGGTGTCGTTAAAAATCATCCTGAGGCGGCTGAGGCAGGGTGTAGTGGACGGTATCCTTGTTAAACTATCTACAAAAAAACAGGAATACATTGTAGATTTTATACCCCAGCTTCATAAAAAATAAATGATGGATGAAAGAACTTTTCTCGTAAGATAGTTGAATAAGTTCTTTGATATTAGAATTTCATTGTTTTTTCTAGTATTTATCAACAGCTTGGTTTTCTTCAAAGCCTCGCTCAAAGTTATCCAATCCTTCTACATGCTCAGGTTTAAAGCGTAAGGTCACTTCGATCGCTTGCATGAGAATTCTTCTAATTTCTCGCTTTTGCTGGCGAGGCGATACGGATATCTCTTTTTTTCGGCATTTTAAGATAAAACCATGAATCCTTCCAAAAAAATCTTCGACAGAACGGGTAATACTGACAAGATGTCCCCATATATCATAAGTGCCACTGAGAAGCTCATTTATAAGATATGGGATAGCCACTGTAATCATCACACCTGTCATAACTTTTTCAAAAGTTGCATCTTTATCAAACTGTTCAGGAATAAGCATCACCAAGGACACAAAAATGGGAGCAAGGTTTGTTAAAGAATTTTGCAGGACAGCCCAGGCGGTTCCTAAAACTTTTGCGGCTACTTTAACAACTTCTGTACAGTTTTTCGGTTTTTTGAGTGAAATAGCCTCTAGAGTATCTTGAACGTTGTGACTTTGCAAAAAGGCGTCTGGTATAAAACCAAGAGCAGCGGCAGTTGTACTTAAAGCGAGGGCGATTTTCCAGTCCATAAAAGAACTCAATACCCCAAAGACAGAAATGGTTACCAGAGAAAATCCTGCGGGAAGACCGAGGCCTGCCAGAATTCTGGAAGCTATTTTTGTTTTATTACCTCTTTCTTGTTGCTCCAATTCTTTCTTAAAATTACCTTGAGCATATTTTGTAAGAGCCATATATGAGAGAAGACCTTCAATTTTCGAGATATCTTCCACTTCTCCTTGGCAAAGGTAAAGAGCCCAGGCATTAAATTTTGAATTTGACGCAAAAAGAGGATTTTTTAAAAGATCATAAAGATTTCCTAATTCAGTTTTAGAGAGGTGATCAAGGCGTGCGTCTAATTGACGTAAGGCCAT
Organism: Alphaproteobacteria bacterium; assembly: GCA_019746105.1. Lineage (GTDB taxonomy): Bacteria > Pseudomonadota > Alphaproteobacteria > UBA9655 > UBA9655 > UBA9655. The sequence continues at coordinate 13,270 of JAIESK010000041.1, read as the reverse complement.
TACTCGGGTTTTTACATGCTCCGGAATTGTGGAGTGAAACACATTAGAAATAGGCGTTCTCATACCATTCCACGTTTGAGCCACGAGATAAGGAAAAAAGCCAAGAGAGCTAAAATAAAGGTATCGATCAGGAGGATTCCACCATCCAGTTGTGTCGGAGAAGTCTTTTTGAGCTTGGGTGATTTGAAAATGAAAGAGCTCAAGATAAATTCCTGTTATAGCTGCCAAAGAAATTAAAAACCCATCTGTTCTTTTTTCGCGAGTACCTTTAGGAGTTGTAAAGGTTTGGGTAGAAGGTGACGTGAACTTTAGCATGAAAGAGGTTGAATCCACGAAGGAAGTTAATGCAGTGGATATATTTATATAATATTCTAAAGGTTCTACAAATGGCATGTATTTATTAAGATGATTTGCAAAAAATGAATTATAGATCGAGTATTCGACAATATCTGACATGGCTGCGCCTGTTCCAGCGGCCATGACAAGGGCAATTACAATACCGCCCCAATTTTTCCAAGTGTATCTGTTTTCAACCACATGTCCCTGATACCATCTAGCAAAATCTTCTAAAGATGTTCCTTCGATTTTTGAGAGAAGAAGTTGAGCTTTTTGAGTAAGAATTGCTTCTTCATTTATTGGCTGTTCTTCGAAATAAGATACACTGGTGCTTTCTTCTGAAGGAATAACAAAAGCTAAAAGAGTTTGTTTTTTGTTGAGGCAGGGGATTTGCTCTTCGTTTGTCCTTTCAATTAAAAGCCATGTATTAATATCCTGCAGACTGAGATCTCCCTTTGAAAGGAGAGGTGTCTTTTCATTATTTGGAGGGGACACTTTCTTTTTTCCCCTCTTACTCAAGAGAGGTTCTGAAATTAGCGACTCTTTTTCTGGTGAGCTCGAGGGAGAGCTGGTTGTTTTAGAACTTTTTGATAAATCAGAAGAAAGAGTGGAAGGAGGAGATGACGAAAGCACAGAAGAAGGTGTAGAAGAAATAGTTGAGCTCGTAGAATCTCTTTCTTTCTCAAGGCGGCAGACGTCAAGTTTTTGTTGGATAGTGCGGACGTTTTCTGCCCATTTTGTTTTTTCCCCCTCAAAAATTTCCTGTTGAAGAGAAAGGTTTCTGAGTTCTTCCAGGCCCCTGCGTTCCGTTTCATGAAGCTCTTCTTCTTGATGACGTAGTGTTTCTTTTTGGCTTTTAAGGGTTTGTTTATGACGGCCATCTTCTTCCTCTCGCCTGAGGCGAGCATCTTCAACAAGGCGACGATGGGTTGCTGCTTCTTCGGTAAGTTGACTTTCTACAAGAAGGCGCTGAGCCTGCCGCTGTTGTTCTTTTTCCTTTGCAGTATCTTGTTCATGGCGGAGCTTTTCTTGTTCTTCCCGCACACGTTTAAGGACTTCTTGAGTGTCTTTTTTTTCTTGTTTTAATTCGTCTTGGCGTTGGTGGAGTTTTTGGGTGATTTGATGAAATTTTTCTTCTTCAGTGTTAGCTGAGGCGTTTTCATCAGTCTTAAGTTGAGCGTTACGGCTTTGCTCTTCTTGAAACTCTTTTTCTAAAAGTTCAATTTTTTGAAGGGCTTTTTGAGCAACTTTCTGGTTTTTAAGAAGCGCTTCCTCCTGGAATTGAAATGCTACCTTCTGGCTCTCGAACTCTTGTTGATGACGGTTGTTTTCACCTTCTCGGTTTATACGGGCTTCCTCAACGTGGTGCTGATAGTCTTCTTCCTCTTGTTGAAGTTTGTTTTCTTCCTGTTGGCGGTTTTCTAGCCACTGGTTTTCATCTTCCTCTTGTCTTTGTTTTTCTGAGAGAAGGTTTTGCTTTTGAAGGGCGATCTTAGCAAGATCTTCACGAATTTGTGTCTCTTCTTTTCTCAGTTCTTCTTGTCTTTGATCATGATTCGTCTTTTGACTCTCTAAGGCCTCAAGGATTTCTAACCACTGACGCTCTTCTTCTTCAAGTTTTTGTTGATGTTGAAGAAGGCGCTGAACTCGTTCCTCATCCTCTATATTTTCCAGGACTGTTGTGGGGAGGTGTCTTCGTGAATGGATTCTTTCAGCATCCCCTGGCTCCATTGCACGAACGATATCGCCAAATACTAAACTTGTTATAAGGATGAGAGAAATAATTCTTATAAACATATGTGGCCTATACTTATTTCTTAATTTGCTGACAATTAACAATAAACTTTAACATGACAACAAAACCATTACTTTAAATTATTTATACTCTTTCTCCGCTTTGGGAGGAACATTATATAATTGTTATTTTTCAATGTGTTAGGAAATTATGTGCTTGTTGTTTTTTTCTTTGTTTTTGTAAATTTTTTTGAAGTTAGCGGGGGATGAAATACACAAACGAAGTTGCAGAGTGTTCGGGAGGCTATAAGAACACTCTGCACGTCACTTCCACAACCAATACCAATTAAGATACCACTTTCATACCAGAAAGAAGTCATTTGACTTCTTATCTTTAGCTTAATTCATAAAATGAAGTTGAGAAGTGCTATATTGTTCTAAGTGTTATCCTTTTTAGGAATAGGGAGTTAGAAAATCTAAATAAGACATTATCGGAATCTAACCTTCCAAAGGATTAGCGTTGAAATGATGTGGAGTTTCATGAGTAAAAAAGTGTTTATAAAGAACTATTGATCCTAAAAAGCTAACTAGACTCAACCATATAGCAGGAGCAAAAGTAAGTCCCAAAGATTGAACGAGGGTTGTGAGAATAACCGGCGTGAGGCCTCCAAAGAGTGCATGTCCGAGAGAGTAACCAAAGGCTATACCACTGTATCGTTCATTAACAGGAAAGAGCTCTACAAGAAAAGCAGAGGTTGGAGCTGCATAAGCTACAGCAAAAATGCTTAAGATAGATTGGGTGATTAAAATACTTTCAAAAGTGGGCTCTGTTCCAATTAAAAGAAAAAGAGGATAAGAAAGACAGGCCATTCCTAAAGCACCCATGGCCATGATGGCCTCTCGTCCATATTTTTGAGCAAAATATCCAAAAAAAGGGAGTAATAAAATCCAAAACCCCATCAACCCAGCATTTAATATGAGGACAAATGAGGGCTCTAAATGAAGATTTTTAATAAAAAGGCTGTTCAGGTGTATAAATATAACAAAGAAGGGAACAACAACAGCTGAAGATATGCTCATGGCGTAAAAAAGGCTTAGTTTTTCTTTTTTAAGGAGTTCTTTAAGTGGAAGCTTTAGAATTTTTCCCTGTTTTTGACTTTCAAGAAATTCTGGACTTTCTTTTAAACGTTTGCGGATATAATACCCGACCAATGCAATCAGAGATCCAATAACAAATGTAAGGCGCCATCCCCAACTCGGCATAAAAGAGAGAGTAAAAAAAGACCCCAGGAGGGTTCCGAAGAGTGTACCTACATAACACGAAAGAACAAGCCATGCACTTGCCATATCTCTTTTCTGAGGAATAGTATTTTCGATGACGTAAGTCATGGCTCCACTTGATTCTCCCCCAAGACAAAATCCTTGGACTAAACGACATAAAACAAGTAATAGAGGTGCCCAGATTCCGATTTGGCCATAGGTAGGCAAAAGAGCAATTCCCAGAGTAGGGAATGTTACCAAAAGAATAGAAAGAGAAAGGGTGTTTTTTCGTCCTCGCCGGTCACCTAGATGGCCAAAGAGAATACCTCCCAGAGGTCGCGCTAAAAATCCTACGCCATAAGTTGCCATGCTAACAATAATCGAGATGCTCGGGTTATCGCTTGGAAAAAAGAGAGGGGCTAGGATAGTTGCAAAGAATCCATAAAGCATAAAGTCATAATATTCAAGCGCATTCCCTAGGATAACGGCAAAGTTATTCTTATTTATTATAGACATAATTAATAAATCCTTTTTATTTTATGAATTTACGTTCTTTATTATCTTTAGGCAAATTATTTTTAAGTCTGTTTAAGAGAAAATCTTTGAGAAGACCTATGCGCTTAATTTTTCGTGTACGGGATGAATGAATAAAATACGCATCAATCGTAGGGTTTTCTGCTGAAGGCAGGATTTCTATAAGAGAAGAAGCACTTAAAAACGGATGTTCTTCGGATAAAGAAACAATCCCTGCTCCAGCGACAGCAAAATTAAAAAGCCCTATCGCTGAATTAAGCATGATGTGAGGTTGTCGAACAAAACCTTTCTTTTGTCCTAAGGTTAAATGCCAATTGGCTTGACCAAAAGGATGAGGTGTTTGGTGATCGCCATAAGCCAGCAATTGATGGTGGTCTAAATCTGAAGGATTTTTTGGAACTCCAAATTTATCCAAATACTCTTTGCTTGCATACAGCTTGAGGTGAAACGTCATAAGATAGGCTTGAATGAGCGAATCATCGGAATCCATAAAGGGAGAAATAACGACATCGACTTCATTTGAGTGAAGATTTAAGGTGACATCGCTTCCATAAATAGACAATTGAATTTTAGGATAAAGTTGCAAAAACTCAGGCATAATAAGAGGCAAATGTAAGGAAGCAAAGCTTGAGGTTGCCGAGATTTTAATGGGTCCCGCCGGGTCATTTTCCTCTTCTTCCAAAGAAACCTGAGCCTGCATGAGTTCGGAATTTATTTTTCTTACGGCTTCGAAAAGGACTTCTCCCTGCCGTGTTAAAATTAACCCTCGTGGACTTCTCTCAAAAAGCCGTGCTTGTATGTACTTTTCAAGTGTAAGGATACTTCTACTTAAAGCGGACTGACTCGTATTAAGAACTTCAGCTGCCCCACTGAAGGTACCTATTGAAGCTACCTGATAGAAAGTTCTTAATTTATCCCAGTGAGCGCTGAACTTATCCATTTTAAAAAAGGCTCCATAAAAATTTTTTTGCTTTTCGTTTAATTTCCAAAATTACTAATAATAAAATTCAGCATGCCAGCAATAACAATTACTTCAAGATATTTTTACATTTTAATTGTGCAGAAAGGAACCCCGGATATTTTGAATTTTTCAAAGTGGAAAGAAATTCTGCAATTGGCTCTATTTTAGAAGTTTCTTTAAAGCATAAAGCTTTTCCAAAGCCTCTTTTGGAGAATATTCGTCAGGGTTTAAGGTTTCAACAGCTTTGGCTAAGGGAGAGGGGGCGCTATAAGCTTCCATGAAAAGAGGAAGGGCTTTTGAAGCCAATTTTGGCTTGGGTTTTGTTTCCTCTAAGGTCAGAAGGACTTCTTCTGCTCGTTTCACAACGGCAGGTGGAAGGCCGGCAAGTTTTCCCACATGAATGCCGTAGGACTTATTAGCTGTCCCTTGGGCAATTTCATGGAGAAAAATGACCTGGTCTTCCCATTCTCGAATTTTAACGGTGTAGCAACTGACTTCCTCTAGGGATTTCTCAAGAACTGTAAGTTCATGATAATGAGTTGCAAAAAGAGCGCGTGATTGGTTGACATGTACAAGATGTTCAACGCAAGCCCAAGCAATGGAAAGGCCATCAAAGGTGGCCGTACCTCGGCCAATTTCATCCAAAATCACAAAACTGCGCGGGGTGGCTTGGTTTAAAATGGTGGCTGTTTCGGTCATCTCCACCATAAAGGTTGAGCGGCCGCGCGCCAAATCATCAGAGGCACCCACTCGACAAAAGATGCGGTCAATTATTCCGATATGAGCCTTTTGGGCAGGGACATACATGCCCATATGGGCCATGAGGGCAATTAAGGCATTCTGGCGCAAGAAGGTGCTCTTACCCGCCATGTTTGGGCCTGTGAGGAGCCAAAGCCCTTTAAGGTGACACCCATTGGCAATAAAAGGTGTGCCTTGAGGAAGAAGGGCCTCTACCACCGGATGGCGTCCCCCTTTAATCTCGAAAGTCAAAGTTTCATCCAGAAGGGGCTTTTTATAGTTTTTCTCTGTTGCAAGGAAAGCGTGACTCGCAGCCACATCAAGGGCAGCGAGAGCATGGGCCGTTTCAACAATGGCAGAGGCTCTCGTTGTGACCTCGTCCACCAAATCTTGAAAAAGACGTAGTTCCATGGCAAGAGCTTGGTCCAAGGCGCTGATAATCTTCTTTTCAAGTTCAGCAAGCTCGGGGGTGGAAAAGCGCATAGCATTGGCCATGGTTTGCCGGTGAATAAATCCGGGGCCTAATTTATCTTTGTGAAGGCTTGTGACCTCAACGTGATAACCCACAATATTATTGTGTTTAATTTTAAGAGACGTCACTCCTGTTTCAGAGATATACTTCTCTTGAAGGGCCATTAGAGCTCCTTTACTATCCTCCTTGAGGGCTAAAAGCTCATCTAAAGGAGGATGATATCCAGAACGAATAAATCCCCCTTCACGGATCAAATGGGGAAGTTCATCCTTTAAGGCGCGTTTTAAGCGGTCTGTGAGCTCATCATAATGTCCCAATCCTTTTAAAATTTTAGTGAGGCTGTCAGGGGTGTTTTGGGCTTCAAAAATCTTTTTTAGATCGGGTAAAAGAGATAGCCCCCGCTGGAGAGCAGCTAGATCTCGCGGGCCACCCCGTCCCCAATTCAGGCGAGCTAAAGGACGCTCTAAATCAGGGCTGCAAGTTAAAACGGCGCGCAAGGCTTTGTTCAGAGAAGGGTTTTCATAGAAAAAGTCCACGCAGTCGAGGCGTCTTTGAATTTGCTTCAGATTTGTGAGGGGGGCTGCTAGATGATGGGAGAGAAGGCGTGCTCCCATAGGAGTAACCGTGTGATTGATCACTTCTAAAAGGCTGCCCCGTTTTTCTCCAGCCAATGAGTAATGAAGCTCTAAATTTCGGCGGGTTGCTGCATCCAATTCAAGACGTCCCCCTTCCTTGAGGCGCTTCGGTGGCTTTAAGGAAGGAATATCTTGTTTTTGAGTTAAACGGATGTAATCCACCAAAGCTCCGCAAGCTGCGACTTCTTGAGGTTTAAAGTCTCCATAGGCCTCTAAGGTGTCTACGCCATAGAGTTCCTTTAAGCGCTCAAGACCGTTTTGCTCATCAAACCGGCTGGAAGGTAAAGGAGTAAGTTGCTTTTTAAGGTCTTGAAAGAGCTCATAAAGGTCGGGAGTTTTGAGGAAGGAGTCGGGAAGTAGAAGTTCGCTGGGCTGTAGACGAGCTAGGACCGTTTCGAGTTGAGATAGAGAGGTAGATTCCACCCAAAAATCACCCGTGGAAATATCAAGAGACGCAAGGCCCAACATTTCAGTTTTGCTGGGCACAAGAGCTGTTAAAAAATTGTTTTGGCTTGCCTCTAATAAACCTTCTTCTGTGAGAGTTCCTGGTGTAATGATCCGGACAACGTCCCGCTTCAAGGGGCCTTTCGTTGTACGGGACTCAGCGCTTTCCGTTTGCTCGCAAATAGAGACCCGAAATCCTTGACGGATGAGACGGGCAAGGTAATTGTCGCTGGCATGGAAGGGAATACCGCACATCGGAATGTCTTCACCATCTTGTCCCTTGCCACGTTTTGTTAGGGCAATGTCGAGAGCTTTTGAGGCTAAAATCGCATCTTCGAAGAAAAGCTCATAAAAATCACCCATGCGATAAAACAAAAGAGCATCTTGATGCTGGGATTTAATATCTAGATATTGTGTCATCATAGGGGTGAGAGAAGTTGCAGGGCCTTGTTTTTTAAGATTTGCTTGCGCCATCCATCATCTCCGAAGCATTATTAATTGAGTTCTTTATGGAAAGTAACAGGGAAAAGAGCAATAAAAAAGGAATAATATAATGGACATCACAAAACATTTTTCAAATTTTGCCCGTGTTGTTGCCCGTGCTTCAGGACAACCTATGGCTTTTGTATTAGCCTGCGTTAGCGTCATTCTTTGGCTTATCTCGGGGTCTTTTTTTGAGTTTTCAGACACATGGCAGCTTGTTATTAATACAAGCACGACGATCGTTACTTTTTTCATGGTGTTCCTCATTCAAAATACGCAAAACAGAGATGGAGAGGCGATACAAATTAAACTAGATGAACTCATTCGTTCTCATCAGGGGGCCCACAATGCTCTTTTGGACTTAGAAGAGTTGACAGAGGAGCAACTGAAGCAAATTAAGGATCGATACGAAAAATTGGCGGAAGTTGCGCGGCAAGAGTTGAGCAAAGGATTAAAAGATACGAAGTCGACGGAAGTATGAATATGTTGCACTTACGCTTAAGAATTATTATAAGACTAACACTTTGTAATTTTGAAAAGTATATTAATGTCTGAAAAAGCACCTCAAAAACTTCCTATTTCCGTTTTTATTATTGCTTGTAATGAAGAGGACCGAATTTCCGAGAGCATCAAAAGTGTTTGTGATTGGGTTAATGAAGTTATTGTTGTAGATTCAGGGAGCACTGACAAAACAGTCTCTATTAGCAAAAGTTTGGGAGCAAAGGTTTTTGAAAAAGATTGGCCAGGATATGGTCCTCAAAAACGATTTGCAGAAGAGCAATGCCAAAATAAATGGGTGATAAACTTGGATGCGGATGAAGTGATTTCATCAGAGTTAGCTGTTGAAATTCAGAAACTGTTTCGCTCTGAACCTTCTCCAAAAATAGCCTTTAAATTAAAAATTAAGGATGTTTATCCTCATCAACAAAAGCCTTGTCGTTTCCCCTATACTTATAAAGTTGTCCGTCTTTACCATCTCGATCAAGGTCGGTATTCGGAGAGTCAAATTCATGACAGAGTCATTTTTAAAAAGGATACGAATTATATAACATTAAAAGGAAGTGTTTATCACAAAAGTATTCGGTCTTTGTCTAATTTGATCGCTAAAGCTAATAGTTATACGGACTTACAAGCGACTGTTTTCTCTTCTCAAGAAAGAAAAATTTCTAATTTTCGCCTTATTTTTGAATTTCCTTTTAGCTTTCTTTTTGCCTATCTCAACAGGGGAAATATCCTGCGGGGGCGATATGGTCTTCTTCTGTCATACCACTACGCCTATATACGCTTGATGCGAGTTGCCAAAATTTGGGAAAAACAAGTTATTCAAAAAGGCTAACTTAACTCTATAAAGGGTAAATTTTTAACCGACCTCTTCTAGAGGTGCTTCGGAAAAACCATCTTCCTTTTTATATTCAGGAAGAAGGGCTTGAAGAAGGCGAGTAAGAGAGGTCTTATCTTGGCTTTTGGCAACGATTTCAAGTTCATGAAAGGCCCGCATCAAGAAGCCGTGATCCATAGTGCGAGGAGAGCTTAGCAGTAATTGAGGATGAGCTGAAGGCGTGAAACGTCCCAAGGGTAAATCTTCTATGAGTTTTTCACCGGCTCTCAGTCCTGTAAATTTAATTTTAATGTCTTGATCAATAATGAGTCCTGCGCAACTGATAAGCCACTTTGCTAGATCTATAATCTTAATGGGATCTCCCATATTTAAGAGAAATACTTTTCCTGGCGCAACGTCTTGGCTGATGGTTAAGGTAAGGGCTTGGAGTATCAGAGCTATTGCCTCATCAAGGGGAATAAAATGACGTATCATATCTCCATGGGTCAAAGTAAGAGGTCCTCCTTGTTCAATCTGTTTTTTAAAAAGTGGAACGACAGACCCTTCAGCGCCCAAAATATTGCTAAACTCTACGCAAGCATAACGTGTTCCATTTGGCTTCTTTCGTTCAAGAATATCCAAAGATTGGCAATAACATTCGGCAAGACGTTTTGTGGCTCCCATAGTGTTTGTAGGGTTGAGAGCTTCATGGGTGGAAATTAATACCATGGCACGTACCTTAAAATCACGACATGCTTCAGCAACGTTTTGAGCTCCGATGACATTTGTCAGGACAGCTTGAGAAAGGTTTTCTTCAATAACAGGAACTTGCTTGAGAGCTGCTGCATGAAACACAATTTCTGGTTTAAAGCTTGAAATGATATGACGAATACGCTCTCGGCAGACCACATCCCCTAACATGGAGTCACAAGGAATCTTGGGATGAAGCTCTTTCAATTCAAGCCCAATAGCATATAGAGGGGACTCGCTATAGTCCACCAAACAAAGATGTCCAGGAGAAAAGGTAGAAATTTTCTTTACTAAAGCTGCACCTATGGTCCCTCCTGCTCCTGTGATAAGAATTCTTTTTCCTTTGATTAAGCTGCGAATAGCCACCTCATTGATGGAAAGAGGGTCCCTTTCTAAAAAATTAGCTAAATCGATGTCTTCCGTTTGAATTGAAGGAGAATTGTCTTGTTCGACAGGGTTGAGATCACTTTGATAGAAAGGATATAAGAGGCGAGGAGCCATAAGTAGGGCAATGGCAACGAACCAATTTATAAAGGGTGTGGAGCTTGGAAGAGCGTAGGCCTTGGGCAATATAAATATAAGAGGAATATAAAGAAGAGTTATGAAAGTCACTGATTTGACAATTGAGCTTTTCTCAATTTCTTCTGGGATAACCCAGAAAGTTTGATAAATATGCTTGCTTAAGAAAACAGATAATCCCAACAAAACATAAAGGAAAGCGTTAAGACCAATGGCTGCTGAAGGAAATTCAAAGGAATTTTCGCCAAGCCTTAAAAAAAGGGAGATATAAAGGCTTGCGACGAGGAGAAAAAGGTCTTGCCCTAAAATGGGAGCTTCTTCCTTCAAAAAGATTAACAAAGCGCCGTCCGGACTTATTTTTTTTAGAATATCTTGTATTAATAACTTCATGTGATTTCCAAGAAAATTTATCATTGAGGAGTGAGCATAATCTATAAGAAGACCTAAAATTTGTCACTTGAAAAAGGGAAGAAAGGATCCTTTATTTTTCCTTTTTTAAAACCTCAAAAGGAGAGGTAGAAAGCTTTTCTTCTTGATAATCTAGAGGAAGTGTGTTGGGAGCTACAGGGTAAGGATCTAAATTAAGAGAAATCAGTTGAATAACAATCTCTCCAATATTTAATATCTCCTCCTCTAGAGGCTCCACCTCTTCCGGGAGGGGCGTTTCTGTATCCTCTGCAGGGGCAAGGAAAGTTTCATTAACCTTAATTTTGAGATGCTGTTGAAAAGCGACAAGTGTGCGGACACATTCGACTGTTATGTCAGCTTGGATCATTCCTTTTAGAAAGATGAGCCCTTTTCTTCTTAAGTGTAGTTTGGCTTCAATGTTCTCAATAGAAATAACACTGAGCCTTTTCTGAATGGTTGCCCTTTCTTCGGCAGTTGCTTTAAGAGAAATATCAAAGGGATCTCTTGTTAAGGTGTCGATATTAATTGTGGTTGTTAGAGAGAGCATAGATTTTTCTCCTTAGGCCAGGGGATGGAATGATCTGTGTCAAAGTCATGGTTTGCCAAAAGGGCATCACAGGCTCTTATATAGGCAGTTACTTTTGGAAGGGAGGAAGGAAAGTCTCCTCCATAAAGATTCCGAGAAAGAGCTTGTTCTAAATTAGTTTTACCGTCCAAACCCTCATGATAAGATTTGAGGGTTCCATAAAAGAATTTTGCACATTTTTTAACTTGTTTTCCAACGCCAAGGTCGCTTACTCCTTCTTCTCGTAAGGTTAAGTCTGTATACTTAAAAAAAGCATCAAAAGTGTTTTGAGCAAGGCTTCCCTTTAAATATTTTAAAAGGATGATCACATGAAGGCTAGCACAATCAAAGCGTCCCTCAAGGGTATCGGGGACTCCCCAAGATTCATAAAAAATAGGGAGACGTGCTTGATGCAAGGCGGAAAAACATAAATGTTTTCCTCGGCTTTTTGTTGACCCTTTCCAGAAACCGTTGACAGCGGGAACAACGAAAGGCATGGTAAATTTTATTTTACAAAGCATAGATGACACGTACAAACAAATGAAGCTGAAATCAAGACCTTTCAAACCCTTCCTTTTCGTTCTAATCGCTCTTTCTGGGTGTGCCACCATTGATAACCGAGGTCATGTGGTTGAGCCAAAGCAATTGGAAACTATTGAAGTGGGTAAAACAACGAAAGAGCAGGTGGCTGAGATTTTAGGTACTCCTTCTTCTGTGTCCACCTTTGGAAATAAAACGTGGTTCTATATGTCGGAGACAACGCAGCGGCGAGCCTTTCTTTCTCCCGTTGTCCTGAAAAGTAATATCACACGCATTGATTTTGATGATCAAGGAAAGGTGGTAGCTCTTGATTCTTTATCAGAAAAAGATCGTCAAGTGGTTTCCCATATTAAACGCTCTACACCCACGGCAGGTCATACTTTTGGCGTTTTGGAACAAATTTTTGGCAATGTGGGTCGCTTTAATGGAAAAGATCCTGATAATGATAGGCCAGGGCGTTAAGTCTTATCTTTCCGCCTTACCTCCAGGGCAATACCTCGCCAGATAAAAGGGCGCTAAAACTTCCATGGCTTTAAGATGAATGCCAAGTTCTTTGGCAGTATGGGCTTTAGGAGAGACAACCGTATCTGACTTTAAAAGCTTGACCTGATCGGGTGTAAGAGGCGGATTGGGTAAAAATTGGGCAAATGTTGCCATAACTTTTGCCAGGGGAAAAGGAAGTGGCAGTAAAAAACGCCTGCGATGGATTGTTTTTAAAAGGTACTCCATAAGCTGCTTAAATGAATAAATCTCTGGGCCTCCTAATTCATAAGTTTTCCCTTGAGTCTCTTTTTTAAAGGCAGACTTTAAGAAACATTCGGCTACATCTCCCACATAAATGGGTTGAAAACGAGTCTTCCCGCCTCCAATGAGAGGAAGGAAGGGAGAAAGGCGTGCCATCTCCGCAAATCGATTAAAAAAAGTATCTTCTGGTCCAAAAATAACGCTAGGCCGAAATAAGGTTGCCGTTGGAAAAGCTTTTAAAACAGCTTCTTCACCGCGCGCTTTACTGGAAGCATAGCGAGAGGATGAGTCTTTATCTGCGCCTAAAGCGGACATATGAAGGAGGGTGGACACTTCTAATTTCTTAGCTTTTTCAGCTACATTTTTGGCGCCTTCCACGTGTATTTTTTCAAATGTTTGAGAGCCTTTTTCATAAAGAATACCAACAAGATTAATAACAATTTCTGCCCCTAAAATAGCTCTCTCAACCTCTTTTGAAGAAAGGACAGAAGCTTGAACTGGGGTGATTTGCCCGACTTCCCCCAGAGGCTTTAAGTAATTGGCGGCAAGGGGGTTTCTGACCGCAACACGAATGAGGTAACCTTTATCCGCAAAGTTTTGGACAATATACCTTCCGACAAAACCTGAGCCGCCAAATATGGTAACTGTGTGCATGATTTTCACCTTGATTTTTTGTCAGTATACCAAACTTTATTGAAGTGTGCTTCCGCTAAATCATTGACTTTTTCTTAGAATCTCAGTAACGAAAGTTAAGAGCCCAGGTGGCGGAATTGGTAGACGCGCTAGATTCAGGTTCTAGTGAGCGAAAGTTCGTGGAAGTTCGAGTCTT
>JAIESK010000068.1 GCA_019746105.1 Alphaproteobacteria bacterium | reverse complement strand
GAAGGATTGTTTGAAGTCACAGGAGAGGGGACTCTTTTTTATCAACTTCTCCCTAAACCACTTATGGACACGTATCTAGGGCAAAAGTTTTTGCTTGAAGCTGAGATAAAAAGTGAGACGCCAGGTGGATATTTACAATACTTTAATGGTAATGAAAGAGTTATGTCTAATCCCTATCCAGGAGGAAATGGTTGGCAAAAACTCCAGCTAGAATTTACAGTTAAAGATGGCTCTCGCTGTCATATTATCTATCCTCTTGTTATGCCTCCAAAAGAACCAGGGGCAAAGGTTCCTGTGGCTGAGGTAAGAAATATTAATCTTATCCAAGTTCAGCCTTCTGGAGTCACTAATAGTGGCCCCGCGAGTAGTCGTAGTTCGTAAGTAGATCTTATAAGACTAATTGGACCAATAAAACAAATACCCCGTGGCCCATCCATGGGGTATTTTCTTTTCTTCTCAAAAAGTCGATGGGGTATAGACACCTTATTCCTCAACTCTCCTTTTCCGTTGGTTTGTTCGCAAAACTTTGGCATACTTAAAGAAAAAAGAGACGGGGAGACTTAAAAACATTGGCCGTAGAATATTATATTGGCTTTGTCGTTGCCATTTTCCTTTTAGGATACCTGGTTTACTTCCTTATTGACATCTCATCGACATAAAGGAAAGAGGTAAGGAATGACTTCCATCGGAATCTTGCAAATTGCCGTCTTGTTTACAGCCCTTCTTCTCCTCATCAAGCCCATCGGGATTTACCTTTATCGTGTCTATGAAACTCCCACCCCCTTCCCTCTCTTTAATCGCTTAGAAGGTAAACTTTTAAACTGGTGTTGCTTTAAACCCGAACAACAGAGTTGGAAAGCCTACCTTAAATCACTTTTGATTTTTAACATCATGGGAATTGTCATTCTTTTTTGTATTCAGCGTCTTCAGCATTTTCTTCCCTTCAACCCGGAGAGCTTTCAAGCTGTGCCATGGGCCTTGGCTTTAAATACAGCGGTAAGCTTTGTCACTAACACCAATTGGCAAGCCTATAGCGGTGAACTTACCATGAGTTATTTCACACAGATGGTAGGGCTTACCTGGCAAAATTTCGTGTCAGCCGGAACGGGCATGGCGGCTTTTCTGGCTTTTTCTCGGGGTCTCAGCCGTCATGCAACTTCATTTCAGGACATCCTTTTAGGAAATTTTTGGGTGGATCTCTTGCGATCAGTTTTCTATGTATTTTTGCCCGGTGCCTTCATTATAGCTCTTTTATTTATTTCCCAAGGGGTGGTTCAAAATTTTTCACCAACTCTTGAGATTACAACCCTTGAGGGAGGACGAGAGTTTATTTCCATGGGACCTGTTGCGTCCCAAGAGGCTATCAAAATTTTAGGAACCAATGGGGGGGGCTTTTTTGGTGCAAATTCAGCCCATCCCTTTGAAAACCCAACGCCTTTCACTAACTTTTTACAAATGCTGTCCATGATCTTAATCCCGGGGTCTTTAACCTATACCTATGGAAAAATGATCCAGAGTCAAAAGCAGGGCTGGTCCATTTTCATCGCCATGGCAATTCTCTCCTTAATAGGAATTCTAGCCGTCTATTATTTCGAATCCCAACCCAATCCATTACTTCATGGGTTGGGTCTGGATCAAACTCCTGGCAATCTCGAAGGGAAGGAAGTTCGTTTTGGCATCTTAGGATCTGCACTTTTTGCCAACTTAACCACCGACACTTCTTGTGGAGCCACCAATTGCCTCCACGACAGTTTTACGCCTTTGGGGGGACTCGTTCTTCTTCTTAATATCTTGATCGGTGAGCTTGTCTTTGGGGGTGTGGGTGTGGGCTTATTCAACATGCTTCTTTTTATTATCATCAGTGTATTCATGGCAGGTCTGATGGTTGGCCGAACTCCTGAATATTTAGGAAAAAAAATTGAAGGTAAAGAGGTCCGTTTTGCTATTTTATCTATTGCGATCTACCCTTTGATCATCTTGGTAGGTGCTGCTATATCGGTTTTGTCGCCATCAGCCCTTGCCTCTCTTCATAATGGAGGCCCCCATGGGTTCAGCGAGATCCTTTATGCCTATACCAGCGCTGCTCACAATAATGGTTCAGCCTTTGGTGGTCTGCATGCGAATACCTCTTGGTATAATCTATCTTTGGCCCTGGCGATGTTTATTGGACGTTTTTTCCCTATCTATTTAGGACTCTCTATTGCAGGTTTAATGGTTAACAAAAAAATTATCCAGCCCAATGCCGGCACGTTTCCTACACAAGGAGGTCTTTTCATTGGGCTTTTGATAGGCGTTATCTTAATTGTGGGAGCCCTAACTTTTTTCCCCGTCCTGGCTATCGGTCCTTTCATTGAATACATCGACTTATGGCAAGGGAGATCCTTCTAATGACTAAACTTTCAAATCACTTTATGAGAGAAGCACTTTGGAATACTTTCAGACGCCTGGATCCCCGTTATCTTGAAAAACATCCCGTAATGTTCGTTGTGCTTTTAGGCGCAAGCCTTACAACACTTATTGCGATACGGGATTTCTTTTATCCCCCGCTTCTGCATGAACCTCTTTGGTTCACGACCTCTGTTTCCGTATGGCTTTGGTTTACCCTGTTATTTGCTAATGCTGCCGAAGCTTTTGCCGAAGGGAAAGGAAAGGCACATGCTTCAAGTCTCAAAGCTCTTGCTCAGGAAATGACTGCCCGTCACATACAGGACAATGGAATCGAGGAAATGGTTTCTGCTAACGATTTAAGGCGCGATGACGTGATTAAAGTTATTGCGGGAGAGTTTATTCCCTCTGATGGAGAAATCATTGAAGGTATCGCGGCCATTGATGAATCCGCCATTACGGGAGAATCGGCACCCGTTATTCGCGAAAGCGATAGCGATAGGTCCACAGTCACAGCAGGAACAAAGCTGATCTCCAATCAGCTCCTTATCCGCATCATCTCCAACCCGGGGGAAAGTTTTTTGGATCAAATGATTGGTCTCGTGCAAGCCGCCAGGCGGCAAAAAACGCCCAATGAGATTGCACTCCAGGTCCTTCTGGTCGGACTTACCATAATTTTTTTAATTGTGTGCGCAACTCTCATCCCTTTTGGACTTTATTTAAATTGTAAGCTCTCCCTAACTGTTATCATTTCTCTGCTCGTATGCCTCATTCCTACTACCATTGGTGGACTTGTTTCTGCCATTGGTATCTCGGGCATTGAACGGGCTTTACGTAAAAATATTCTTGCTATGAGTGGGAAAGCTGTTGAAACAGCCGGAGACATTGACGTTTTGCTCTTAGATAAAACCGGTACCATCACCCTTGGGAATCGTATGCCTGTCAAATTTATTCCTTTTAAGGGCGTAGATATCAAGGAATTCGTCCGCGCCATTGAGTTTTCTAGCTTTGCCGACCGCACCCCAGAAGGCCGTTCTATCCTGGAGTTTATTGAAAAAAATTATGGCCGTTCCATCAGTAAAGAAAACATCGAAACGCTAACATTCATTCCCTTTAGCGCTGAAACTCGCTTAAGCGGTTGTGAAGGTCCCTCTCTATCTGTACGCAAGGGAGCATGTGATGCTATGCAAAGCCTTGTTCTCGCAAAGAAAGGAAAAATCCCTCCAGAATTTTCAAAGGTGATGGAAAAAATAAGTCTCACAGGGGGAACACCCCTTGCCATTGCCATGAATGGAAAAATGCTCGGAATTATTCATCTTAAGGATATTATCAAGCCAGGAATTCAAGAACGTTTTCATCGCCTTAGAAAAATGGGAATTCACACCGTTATGATTACGGGAGATAACCCTTTAACGGCAAGCACCATTGCCGAGGAAGTGGGGGTGGACAACTTTTTAGCAGAAGCTACACCTGAAAAAAAACTTAACTTTATTAAAGCACAACAGGCTAAAGGCTACCTCGTCGCCATGACCGGTGATGGTACCAATGACGCCCCTGCCCTTGCTCAAGCTGACTTAGGAATTGCTATGAACTCCGGCACGCAAGCCGCCAAGGAAGCAGCAAATATGGTTGACTTAGACAGCAACCCCACCAAAATTTTAGAGGTCATTGAAATCGGAAAACAACTTCTCATGACTAGAGGCTGTTTGACTACTTTTTCAATTGCCAATGATGTGGCCAAGTATTTTGCCATTATCCCAGCTATCTTCCTTCTCTCCATCCCTGAATTTGAAGCCTTAAACATTATGAATTTGTCATCTCCCTATTCGGCCATTCTAGCAACAGTTATCTTTAATGCCCTGATCATAGTGGCTCTGATTCCTTTGGCTTTTAGAGGCGTGAAATACCGCCCTCGAGGAGCAAAAAGTCTCTTGGCCCACTCCCTTCTTATTTATGGCGTAGGAGGAATTTTTAGCCCTTTTATTGGCATTAAATTGCTCGATATGCTCTTAGTTAATTTGGGACTGACTTAAATGAAAAAAGAATTTCTCATTGCTCTCTCTGTTTCTCTCATCACTCTATTTTTTACGGGCGTGGTTTATCCCTTCCTTATAACCCAAATTGCAGGCTCTTTGTTTCCTCATAAGGCCTCTGGAAGCCTTATCAAAAATGGGCAAGGTCGAGTTATTGGCTCTGAGCTCCTCAGACAGAATTTTAAAAACCCCTCCTATTTTTTTCCACGCCCTTCTGCAGAAAAATCTAATTTAGCTCCCTCCTCAAAACTATTAGTCACCCGCATTCAAGAGAGAATTGTTGAGATTAAAAAGATCAACACAAATCCCATTCCTATTGATTTAGTCACAAGTTCTGCTAGTGGTTTTGATCCCCATATTTCTGTGGAGGCTGCACTGTGGCAAGCTCCTCAAATTGCCCTTTACCGCAATGTAGATCTTAACCGTATCACGGCCTTAATTGAACGTCTGAGAGAAGACCCTCAATTTTATATTTTAGGGGAAAGTCGCCTGAATGTTTTAGAATTAAATTTAACTCTAGACGCTTCTTTTGGCGCACCTGTGGGAAGTCTATGAAAAAAGATCTACAACACTCTCAAGATTTTTTTACTCTCCTTCAAAAGGCCAATCGCGGCCGTTTAAAGGTTTATACGGGACCCGTTGCAGGGGTGGGAAAGACCTATCGTATGCTAGAAGAGGCCCATTCTCTGCAAATTCAGGGAGCGGACGTTGTCTTGGCTTTCATCGAAACCCATGGACGGAAAAAACTTGAGGAACTTCTGAAAGGGCTCGAAGTCATTCCGCGTAAAAAGTATGAATACAAAGGCGTCACCGTTGAAGAAATGGATGTAGATGCGGTTCTCAAGCGTAAGCCCCAAATTGCTATTGTGGATGAAGCAGCTCATACAAATACCCCTCTCTGCCGAAATGCAAAAAGATATCAGGATATTCTTGAGCTTTTAAATGCAGGAATCAACGTCATCTGTGCGTTTAATATACAACATTTAGAAAGTCTGAGTGATATCGTTAAAAAATTTACGAACGTTACGATGTATGAAACCATTCCTGATAGTTTTCTCAAGCATGCTGACCAAGTCATTAACGTTGATCTTGGCGTAGAAGATATTATTGATCGCCTTCAGTCAGGGCAAATTTATGGATCAGAAAAGATATCTCTCGCTCTCGAAAATTTCTTTAAGCAAGAAAACCTGATCAAACTGAGAGAACTTGCCTTGCGGGAAGTTGCTGAGTCCATAGAACAAACGAATTATTCACCGCGAAATGTATCTCTTAAGGAGGCAATCTTTGCCAGCCACCAAATCATGGTTTGTTTTTTGCCAGAAAGATGGAGTCAACGCACTCTCTTAAAGAAAGCCTCTCGCCTGGCCGGACGTCTGAGCAAAGAATGGTTTGTCGTCTATACGGAAACGGAAGAGGATAGCCCGGAGAAAATCGACCTTGAAAAACAGCGTCACCTTTTTTCTGACATTCAGTTTGCCAAGGATTTAGGAGCCCATATTATTCATTTTAAGACGGAAAACCGTATTAAAGCCTGGCTTGAATTTGCTAAAAAGGAATCCATCACCCAGCTTATTATTGGACGCCCAGAAGAAAGCTGGTGGCGTGAAACTTTTGGTTTAGATGTCCTCACCTCTCTTCTCAAGCAATCGAAAGATCTTGATATCTTTATTATGGGTTATAATAAGGACGAAATTGAGGGTAGTGTCTAATGAAGATAAAGACGCAACTTTTTTTTGCCCAACTTCCCACCCTTTTTATCATAGGATTCATCGCCTGGTTTTTCATTTTTTTCATGTTAGCCTTAAGAGATAGAGCCGACATTATTCTTGTTCAAAACTTTCAAACCATCTCCTCTATGAATGCTATTCATAAATACCTTGAAGAAATCAACGAACTTTATACAAAAAATCCTCAAGTTATTTTAAATGAACCAGAGAAATTTAATAATTTAAAGACAAAAATTGATCAACAACTTCTCATTCAGGAAAAAAATATAAAAAACGAAGAGGAAAAGAAGTTAACAAACACGTTAGAAGAAAGTTGGAAAACATACAAAATCCAGATTTCATCTCCTTCCAATACCTTAGCTTCCATAGAACAAAAAAAATACAAAGAAATAAAAGAGACTCTTGATGCCATAGACACCTTAAATTTAGAGAGTCTAAGCCAAAAAAAAGAAAATTTTACTTCATTTATCTCTTATTTTGTTACCTTTATCCTTATAGCAACCATCATTAGCTTACTATTCGGGCTTTATCTTTCCTGGTTTTTCTCAGGTCTATTTTTAAAACCTCTCTCAACCATGAGGGAAACAATGCGTCAAATCGGAACAGAAGAAAAAACAATTCTTTTAAATCTCAAAGGTTCGGAAGAGATTGAAAAGCTTTCTAATGAGTTTAATCTTATGTCCATTCGACTACAGAGCTTTCAGAAAGACTCTTTGCAAAAAGCAATTGAAGATTGTCAAACTATTAAAGATGCTCTTGATTCTTGGCCGGAACCTATTCTTATTTTAAATCAAATTTCCAATTTTACCTGTGTCAATAAAGCAGCTCATAAGATTTTAAAACTTCCCCAAGACCTTAATAAGATCCCTTCTTTCTTCCACGTCAAAGCAGAGTGGAAACCCCCTCTTCTGAATATTTGCAATACGGTTCTTACAACAAAAGATCGCTATCACCCCGATAAAGAAAAGGATGTATTGTCTCTTGTCGTCGAAAATAAGAAAACTTTTTATCTTCCCTGGGCTTATCCCATCAAAAAATTTGGCAATGATTATCCGGGCTCCTTAGAAGGTGTTTTTATTATTCTTCAAGACCTTCTCCACAAACCTTTATCTTCAGTAACTAAAGTCGATGCTTATGAAAGAATTGCTCACAATTTTCAAACACCCCTCAACGACGTACGCATGGCGATTCACCTTTGCACTGAGGGAACTATAGGCCCCTTAACAGATAAGCAACAAGAAATTCTTATTTCTGCCCGTGAGAAATGCGATCAGCTTGAAAAACTCTCACAAAGTTTATTAAGCCTTTCTACTCATGTAAAAAAAACGCTTCCTTCTGTCCAAAACGTAGATTTAAGTTCCATCATTTCAAATCTCGTTAAAGATGCAAAGCTCGAAGCAGACCAAAAAAACATTCAAATCCTTTTTAAAGCCCCCGCTTATCTCACTTCTCTAAAGGCCAACAAAGAGGAAGTAAAAGTGATCCTTGAAAATTTGATCCAGAACGCTGTTCACTACGCCACCCCGGGCTCTGAAATTAAAGTTGCGCTTCAAGAAACCGAGAATAAGTTTATTGAGTTTAGTGTCACCAACCAAGGCCCTCTTATTCCCCCAAAATACCGCAAAGATATCTTTAAAAAGAATTTTAAAGTCCCTGGTCAGCCAAAGAAACGAGGTGGTTTGGGCCTGTATATTGCTAAAAAAAGTGTACAGGAAATGAAGGGTAAAATTGGCTTTCGAAACTCAGGGAAAAATGGTACAGTTTTTTGGGTGAAGTTTCTTCTTTTTCCCGCAACTTAAAAATTAGGTAAATAAAATCAGAAAAAAGGGAGTACTATTATGATTTATAAAAATTGTATCGATGCCTGCTTTGATTGTGTTAAAGCTTGCGACCGTTGTTCTTGCGAAGGATGTGACATCTCAAAAGACTGTGGGCCTCTTCGCGATTGTTGCGTTTTAAGCGCTGAAGTTTGCAACCTTGTAGGTCGTCTTACAGCACGCGGTATCTGCTGTGCTGAACTTTACGACATTTGTGCAAAAATCTGTGATGATTGTGCCAAAGAATGTTCAAAAGTGAACAACGAGTATGCCAAGGCCTGCGCTGAAGCTTGTAAAAAATGTGCAGAAACATGCCGTGCTTGTAGCACAGATTGCAAAAGCTGCGATACAAAAAAAGCAGCCTGCCACTAAGTCATTAATTTTAACGTCCCATGGTTCATCCATGGGACGTTAGTTATTTTCTTGGAAATTAACGAAACCCTATCCACTCGGTATCAAACTAATTTTTGATTTTTTCTCCTAGATACCCTATATACTAATTAACAAACACATCAACTTTGAGAGATTTTTTGCAAGAATTTATTGAAACCTGGGGCTATTTTGCCGTCTTTTTAGGCTCCCTTGTGGAAGGAGAATCGGTGATTTTTGCCGCTGGTTTTCTCGCGCACGAAGGATACCTTTCACTACCAAAGATTATTCTTATCTCTTTTACAGGGACCTTGATTGCCGACCAAGTCCTTTATCAAATTGGCCGTTATTATGGTGGCCATCTCCTCGATCGTTTCCCCTCTCTCAAACCTAAGGCAGATCGTGCTTTTTATCTTTTAAAGCGCTATGACACCCTGTTTATTCTTACCTTTCGGTTTATTTATGGCATCCGCACCTTAAGCCCTCTCATTATTGGCGCCAGCGGCGTGGGCGTTAAGCGTTATAGCTTTTTGAATTTTGTAGCAGCCCTCATTTGGTCGGTGGGAAGTTGTGTTGCCGCTTACTATTTAGCCCACCTCATTATGGAGCATCTTCATCTTTTTTCTAAAGTTGTTTTAGGACTCGCTTTTATCTCTCTAGTTATTGGCTATGGAGTTTATAAATGGCGTACCAGGAGCGCATAAACATCAACATGGAGTATTTACAATGTCCCGTCGTTATCCCGTTAATTGGCAAGAATTCTACCTCAATGCTCAAGCCCTAGCGTGGCGCCTGAATGAGGGAAAAACTTGGAAGGGAATGATTGCCATCACTCGCGGAGGTTTGGTTCCTGCCGCCATCGTTGCACGTGAGCTGGGCATTCGTAAAATCGACACCGTCAGTATCATCAGCTATGATGATAACGACAAACAGATTACCCCTTCCATCATTAAAACTTGTGAAGTAGATGACTATGGCAAAGACTGGCTTGTCATCGATGATTTGGTGGATACAGGCGCAACGGCAAAGGTCGTCCGAGATATGCTCCCCCAAGCTCACATTGCTGCCATCTATGCCAAACCCTCTGGAAAAGACTTAGTGGATACCTTCATGACGGAGGTCAGTCAAGACACATGGATTGTCTTCCCTTGGGAAGAAGAAATCGGCTGAGAAAAAATAAAGAAACGACCCTATAAGATTCATCCTTAGTAAGAGTATTGCTTTCAACTTTTATTTTGACAAAATCTAAACAGGTCTTTACATTATTCTTTGAAGAATATTAAACAGGAGTTATATTATGAAATATTATTTTATTGCTTTTTCCCTTCTTATGAGTGCATCAGCTATAGCTATGAATCCTGATGATCAGAATACTTCACATCTTTCAACAAAGGTGGGAAAACAAGAAGCCCACAGTTCTTCAGATGAATAGTCAGATGTGCATTACTCTCCAGGTGGGGGGTCAGATGAAGAGGGCGTAGAATATCTACATCCAGTTTCATTTCGAGTGCTAAATCCAGTATCAGGGGTTAATTTTACAGGACTTCCACCAGAGGAACAACGTAAAGCAATGATCGAAGCTATACTAAAAGCTAATCCCGGCTTACACCTACCTATACCGAAGGATGACTAATAACTTGTTATTTAAGTGTCGCAGCTTTCTGCGACACTTTTTTTTGAGTTATACCTAAAAACTTCAAAGTTAGTTATTTTCTTATGATCCTACCAAAGGATGTACAAGGCTTTTAAGCTTGTGATTGAGTCGGAGGTGGGCTTCTTCAAGCTCATACTTATCTTGAAGCTCCATCCAAAATTCTTCCGATGTTCCAAAATAATAGGCAAGCCTAATGGCCGTATCGGCCGTAATACCGCGCCGCCCCAAAATAATCTCATTAATACGCCGCGGAGCAACGCCAATGTCTTTAGCAACCTTATTTTCAGACAAACCAAAAGGTTTAAAAACTCCTCGAGCAACACCTCTCCAGGGTGGATATTTTTCAAACGTTCAGTCATTTCAAACCCATTCATTTTTAAGCTTCATTTATTTTTTTAATAATCATAAACACGCTTTACCAAATTTGTAACATTTTACCTTTGCTTTTGGTTAAAATGCGCGTCAAGACATTCGAGTCCCAAACGAAGATTCCCTGCCCTTTCCATCAGGGAGAACGGAAGGCCAGAGCTATAAAGATCGGCCTCGTAAAACACAACATCCATCACGGTTCTGTAAGGATGAGGTCCAGCTTGCTTCAGTGCTTCTAAGGCGTGGCGCCATGCTTTGATACGTTTTCTCTCTTTCCTTTCGGAAAAAAACTCAGAATAACCCGCACGTTCAAGAAGCAAAGAACTGCGGCGTGATCGAAAGGGTTGCCCCAAGCAGCCTTCATAAAGATAAGCAATCTCTGCAAAAGAGCGCCCCGCCTCATAAAGAGGTTGAGAGATGAGAGATTTCGCATAAAAAATTCCTAATAAAGAAGCCGTAAGAGGCATCTCTTGAGGATTTCCCTTTTTAAAAAGCGCCCGGCGCTTTTGTTGTAAGGCCTCCGTTCCCTTATCAATGAACTCGCGATTTAGTTTAGGTCGTCCACGTCTTTGATATGATGCCATAACTCACCCCTTGTAAGAGCTATGATTTCATAAATGAAAGCAAATATGCAATTTTCTGAATTGGCCATTTGTAAGAATTTTGCCCTTACAGTATTCAAAAAAGTTTAACAAACTTGCAAAATGCTAAATGAATTACTATAAAGTACTATGTTATTTTTTATTTCAAGGATGGTAACTATGACTTCTCTTGCAAAGAGCTTTTTGAAGCTTTTAGGAAATTCAACAGCCATGATGTTGTTATTTTTACCTGCTGTCTCAGCTATGAATGAGGACCCCGAAAGAGATAGAGCAACTGCAGCTTCTTCTAGCGGCCCTTGTCCTGTTGATCCTAGAACAAATTTAATTGCAGGACTCATACGAGAAGTTAAGATTCTGCAAGCCCATGAATCAGATGCGATTGGACTCATTATAGATGACGATACACCATTCGAGCTCAGGAGAATCATTGGTAAAAATCTGCAGTTTAATGAGAATATATTGTTCACTTTAGAAAAACTTCAAGAAAATCAGTTAAGTGAAAGTACAGCTCTAAAAAGAATATTATTCCTAAGATATGATTTTATATGTGCAAGATACAAAAATAGGTCTATCTTTCATGACTCCCCTTCCACACAAGAGATTAGTGAATATCTAGCATATGATAGAATGAATCTAAGCACTGATAGATATCAAGCATATACTAGAATTATTCTAGGTATAGCCTCTATGGTAGATTTAAGAACTTTACCTCCAAATACAAAAAAAATTTTGAGAGCTTCGCCAACATTATGTTCACTCCTTGAAGATAGTTCTAAAGATATTGGGCACCCTGACGAGACGTTTATGCCACAAGTGCTTAAAGGTGGACCAATGAAGGATAGGGAGTACTTTATAACGCACATATTACGTAGGGAGAAAGTATCATTAACAAGTCACTCAAGTTTTTATAAGAAAGCACAAATAGTTAGCCTAACTCCCTCCGAAAGAAAATTCTTAGACCCAGAATGGCAGCATCCCTATGCCTTGTCTGAGCTTCCCTATCCTGAATTTTTAAAACCTTATCCAGTTAAAAGGAATGAATGTGCTCCTTTCGTAACTTCCTCCTCTTCTGCCTGCTCTTCTTCCTCTTCAGGATATACAGCTCCTTCTATTGAGGTTTCTCTTTCCGGGCCCCTTGTGGATGTTCACAAGCCAGCAGATTTACCTTTAAGGCCAGAAACCCCAAAAGAAGCTTCTTTACCTGTTACTGAAGAGAGTGTCACGGTTTCGCCCTTAAGCTCAACAACTAGAGAATTTGTTTCAATTACGCCTGAAGAACAAAAAAGTGATGACTCAACAGCAGCTTCTTCTAGCACACCACCTCTCGAAGAACTCCGGTTTGAAATAACTCAACCTGAGGGAAGCCAAACTTCAGAGCTTGCTCCAATGCGGCCCAGAGGAATGCGATCATTTCATAGTAGAGCACCAGAGACAACTCCTAACCAATTTGTCCCCCTTAAAGGAAAGCATCTAAAAACCCTAGAAAGCTTGTTTAATAACAAATTGTTTTCTTCTGTGAAATATAAAAAGCTTGCAACACTTTGGCGCTTTATTAATGGGCCTGACAGCATTAAAAACGCCTCTTCTGGAGGATCACATAAGGCACTTCTTGATCAAAATGGAAAAGTCGTCACGGGCATTTTTGCCCATGGAGAAGCGCAAACATTTGGAAAATCTTCAATTCAGTATGTAAGAGATGCGTTTAATCAGATTGGTTATGGCCCAACGAGATAATGATAGTCTTATCTGAGATTACATAAATTTTTGTTTTAAATTCATTTTCTGAGAATGGAATAAGAAAGCCCCTAAGACAATGCATAATAATCCTGCCGTTGTCATGATTGTCCACACATATCCTTCAAATAGTGTAGAAACAAACAAACAAGCACTGGGGAGCAAAACCCATAAAAAGGAAGCAGAGGGGACTCCAAAGTTTTTTACCATATAAATATGAAGGAAATAGAGAAGACAAGTTACAAAAAGAACTAAGTATACCAAAGAAAAGAAAAATTCTGTTTCGTTGGGAACAGCTGAAAAGCCAGGGCCTACCATAATAATCATTAAAAAGAAAAAACCACCCATGAGCAAGGTTCTTGATGTAAGCCATAAGACGGGAACTTTTTTGACTTGTGTCAGGTGTTTTGCAACTTCCGATCCTCCTAAGGTGAAGAATACACTAAAAAAGACAAGCATAAGCCCAAAAAGATGGGTAGTGTCAAAGGTTGTAATTTCGTTAAAAAATAAGAAGAATATCCCCAAGAGAGCGAAAGCCGATCCCCAAATCTTGATGGGAGGAATTTTTTGCTGCTCTATGAAACATTCGATAAATAGAGCGGGGATAAAAGTAATTGCGGGAAGAGCCGGAATCAGGCCGGAGATCATATGTTTTGAGGCTTCATAAACACACCAAAAATTAAGTCCAAAAAGTAATACTCCTTGTACCAGAGTAAGAACACACAAGCGTAAATTCATTTGTGGAGGGTTCGACTCATTGGAAAATCGCCGGACAATTTCTAAAAAAAGACCTGCTAAAATAAAGCGATAAAAGAGGCTTTCAATCGTGGAGACATACTTCAACTGAATCGTGATGAAGTACCATCCTGGGCTGGCCAAAAGGAGGCCTGTAAAAAGAAGGAGAAGAAATCTCATATTCTAAGTTTTAGAGCCTCTGTTAGGATTTATAAAGACTTTTCTATTATTAAAATAAACTGTACTCCATCTCCCTTAATAAAGGGAAGTTAATTTAATGGAAAATTTTAATCAGTCTTATCCCTTTACAAACATTTAATTCTTATCATAAAAATGATGCATGACCCATGAACTTTCCTCAACAACCTTAGCCCTTCTTAACATCCTCAATGATGGTCAGCGTCATGCAGGGACGGAAATTGCCAAGACTTTAGGAGTATCCCGTATGGCTATTTGGAAAGTGATTCAGCGCTTAAAAGGCTATAATATTGGAATAAAATCTGAGCACCTTGGCTATCGTTTAGAGAGTCCCCTGTTTCTTTTAGAAAAATCAAAAATTCAAAAATATCTTCCTAAGGATGTTATCCTTGATATCTTTGAAAGCCTTCCTTCTAGCAACGATTATCTTAAGAATCTGGCCTCAACAATTTCTCCCCACATCTGCCTGCCAGAGCATCAAACCAAGGGTCGTGGACGCCTTGGGCGCTCTTGGGTCTCACCTTTTGGGCGGAATATTTATTGCAGCATGAGCTATGTATTTCAAAAGGACATTAGTGAAATGGCAGGTTTAAGCTTGGTGGTAGGAATTCTTACCGCCAAGGCCCTAGAAATTCTGGATCAGAGGTTTAAACCACGTCTAAAGTGGCCAAACGACATTTATCTTGAGGGGAAAAAGGTAGGAGGTATCTTAATTGATTTGATTGCCGAAGCCAATGGCACCTGTAAAGCCGTCCTTGGGATTGGCCTTAATGTAAATATGAAAGACATCCCCTTAAAGGATGTGAAAAACTGGATTTGTCTTGAGGAATTGGTGAATCAAAAGTTGGATCGCAATCAAGTCGTGGGGGAGATAATAAGCTCCCTTTTCAAAGGAATGGAAATTTTTGCGAGTCAGGGACTTGCGCCCTTTTTGCCTGATTGGAAGCGCCTGGATTTTCTGGATAATAAAAAAGTCACCCTCACTTCTGGACAAGAATTCTACTCAGGAATTGCCAAGAGCATTAGTCCTCAAGGACATTTATTTCTTGAACTTCCCCAAGGGTTAAAACAATTTTCCTATGGAGATACGCGTCTTCTCAAAGATTAAGCCACATCTCTAAGGTATCCCGGGATGTTCATGTTCTCTGCACCTTTATGAGTTAAGATATTTTTAACAGGATAAGGCATGATAGACTTTATTCTGCAGAAGAAGAGAAGTCCTAACAAGAGTAATTCTGTGAACCAGGATAGTTGCATTGAAGCCATGGGGGTTTCTAACTCTTGCCGTGACTCTTCTACTTTAACTTTTTGAAGTGAGGAACAAATACCAGCTTCATCATCATTATAAGCCTCTGTCTCATTTGTACTAAAAGGTCGATTGTGACGAGAAGAGACAGCAGCGATCCAAGAGGACGTCGATATACTTTTCGTACTTGAAGATACCGCATTTGAATCATATAGGTTGTCATTCCCGCGAAAGCGCAGTAGTGTCCGGGGAAAGTTGAAACAGACTAACATGAGTAAAAACCAAAAGAAAGTTGCTTGGATGATTCAAG
>JAIESK010000018.1 GCA_019746105.1 Alphaproteobacteria bacterium | reverse complement strand
ATGTCGGAATCGAACCAACGACCTACTGATTACAAATCAGTTGCTCTACCAGCTGAGCTAATCCGGCTTTCAGTAGGTATATACCCTATGAAAAGAAGAAGGCCAAGAAAAATATCTCTATTTTGTAAAGGACTCGGAGTATAAAGGGCGTAAGGACGCAAGAACCGTATTCTTCTGACCGCTTATAAGTGGCATCATTTCATGATCGAAATTGCAGGAGGATATAAGTATCTCCGCTGATTGAGGTTGAAAGATCTTTCTTTCCTGCTTGTTATGATGGATCAAATGCTCTCCTCCTTCATAATCACTTTCTAAGGTAATAGTAAGAAGATGGGAGGCATCCTTGATAAATTTTTTCATCCACTCAAGGGAGATAAAGTCGCCTTCTTCATAAATATGGCATTCACAGCGTTGGACATTGAAATGAGAGAAAGATAATATACTTTTCACAAGGCTCCTCATTTGAATTGAATTTACAACGTCAAAAATAACCTCGTCGGCAATAGTCTTTGTTCTATGTTTTTTAATGGGAGAAGCTTTAAAGGAATGGGGAGCGGTTTTTGTGTGAAAGTGTTTTTCATAGGTTAAACGGCTCGCTTTATAACTTATGGTTTTCCATTGGTCAGCAGCGAGAAACAAATATTTATCTGAAATAAGACAAGCACCATCTTGTAGGAAACTATCTCTTAGTGTCTCTATTGCTTTTTTTTCCCTCTCCAGTCTCATGAGTGTCCTGCCAACTAATTAATTTAAGTCTATAGTATAGGGCCACACAGAGTCGTCAATGAAGAAAAACTTACGCTGCGAGTCGATCTGTTAAAACTGGAGGTTTTAATGACGAGGTCTTTACCGCGGGTCGTTCCTTTGCGAGAGAGAGAAGGCCGTGAAAAAGCCCATCCATTGACTCCTGAGGTCTATTTTCGACGACGTAGGGCCAAAATCCTAGAGCTTCCGTGCATAGATACTCCCCTGGATCTAAAATCAAATAAAGAAAACTTACGTTGTGCGTAATTCCAAAGTTTACTAGTTCCTTGTAAAGTCGCTGATAAAAAATTTTTCCCATGGCTTCGAAATCAAAAGCTGCATTTTGAATTTGAAGATTAATACTACAAGTCCACACCTCTTCCTTATGACAGGAAAGGGACATATCTCGATAACCCATCTTTCGGTGAAGAGAAGACATTTTGCTTTTAATAAGCATAGCTCCACCAACATATCCTTCAAAGATATTGTTTTCAATAAGGTAAGTCGCTTTTTCTTTGTCTTGAAAGGGGGTATTTAAATTGGGGTTATTATCAAACAATTTTTCAAAAAGGGTGATGGAATCTCTATGAAGATCATGACTTTTCGGTAGAACAGTTGTAAACATAAAATTCTCCTCATCTAACAAAATAAAAATATCATTTTTTTAAGACTAACATATGACTTCTATTATACATAAATCTTATTAAATATATACATTTAAGTTTGGTCAAAAATGATGGGTACAATCGTTTCTGACTTTGCTTTCTTGAAGCAACCCTTGGGCTGCGGGCTTTTTCATAAAAATAGTGCTCATAAAACTTTATACATAAAAATATTTTACACTAGACGTATGAACGAATCTTTTATATGGATAGCACATAAAAAAAAATGTCACAATACGATTTTATACGTTTGTGTCATATTTTTAGATCTCTAAATTTTAAAAGGTCTTTATCATCAATAATATAGGAGTTAAGCGAAGAAAATAGATTATGGATGCAAGAAAAAAAACAGCAGAGCGAATTAAGGCTGCTCGGAGTATGGCAGGTTTCGCTGAAAGAAAAGCTTTCTGTTTGAAGTTTAATCTTCCTCTTGCAACGCTTGAAGCGTGGGAGCGTGGGAAAAACCCTCTTACTTTAAAAGGGGCTAAGAGAATTGTTGAGGCTTTAAAATCAGTTAATATTTATTGTTCTGAAACATGGCTTATGGAAGGAAAAGGATTTTCTCCAAGAACCTTAGATGAGGTCTCTATAGAGCTCAATCATTCGGCTCCTCATACTTTAAGTTCGGTTGAAGATAATTTAAGAATCGCAAAGGAGATTTCTACTTTTAAAACCCTTAATGAAGGCGCTATCGTCACTATTGTGAGTGATAGTGGGCTTTCTCCCTTTTTTGAAGAGGGAGATTATGTGGGTGGAGTTAAGTATACGGGAGCTTCCCTAGATAAAGCGCTTGGAAAACGATGCATTGTTGAGCTTATGAGCGGGGCTATGATTGTGCGTTTATTGGTTAAAGGTGCCCATGGAACCTATACCCTTCAACGCACAAATTCTGCTCTTAAGATTCCATCTCAAGCAGAAGAAAATATTGCAATTCTTTCTGCAGCCCCTATTATTTGGCATAGATCATTTTTACAGTAGGAGATTTTTGATGGGAGGACGGATATTAAGGATTGCTACTATGGGGCAGCCCATTCTACAAAAACCTGCAGAGCTCGTCAAAAATTATAACGATCCTCAAATCGTTCAGTTAATTAAGGACATGGAGGCCACTGTCTATTACATGAATTGTTCGGGGCTTGCAGCGCCACAAATCTTTGTCCCCTTGAGGGTTGTTATTTTTAGGGTTTTGACGACAACTAGTAATCCTGCCTATGAATTGACACCTGAGTACGATCCTGATGGGGTTCCTTGGACAGTGATGATCAATCCAACGATCACTCCTCTCTCCGATGAAATGACCCTGGGATGGGAGCAGTGTCTCTCTCTTCCGGGGTTAATGGGACGGGTGTCCCGCTATCATTCCATAGAGTATAGATTTCTTAATAAGAATGGGCAGGAAGAAAAGCGCACGGCTCATGGCTTTCATGCCCGCGTAGTTCAGCATGAATGTGATCATTTAGAGGGCATTCTCTACCCCCAAAAAATCAAGAATATGAAAGAGTTTGGTTTTACGGATGAAATTTTGAAAAATTGGGATTAGTTATTCTTTAAAAGCCGCGTAAAAGCATTTGATGATGTGGTGAATTTCACTTAAATATTGCTCTTCTTTCAAAAGTTCATAAAACTCTTTAGGAGAGGCCTCTGCTCCTAAGGCAATGATTTCTCTTGTATCTTTTCCAAACAAGCCAATGGTTAAGCCCGACTTAATTTTACAAACTTCATTACGCTCCATCATAACTTTTTTTGCCTCTCCTTCAGTATGTAGAGCATCCCACACAATGAGAGGAAGACTTGAGTGCATAACGCCGCGTAAAAGGGGGTCCACCTTATGGTAGTTGTTTTCCTTGTAAAGATCTCCCCATTCTTTGTTAGAAAAACAGGATGTTAAAACTTTGTTTTTTTGAATAAGGCCATAGCTAAAATAGTTAATAGCCATTCTTTTAAAAGCATCATATGTTAAACGTAGGTGTTCTTTTTTTGTTTCCAAAAGTTTCCATCTCATTTATCACACTCCTCAATTGTCAATTTAATATTGGGCCTCTTAAGTGGCAGAAGTCAATATTTTACCTTCGTGAGTTTTTTTCCGAGAAAGGACGCTCAAGCATAAAATAAAAGTTGCTGCTAAAAGCATTAAATAAAAGGCTGGTGCATATAAACTGGCTTGCTTGACTTCAAGTAAGTAAGTCATCAGCAAAGGAGCTGTGCCTCCGCAAGCTGCCATCCCTAAACAAAAGTTAATGGAAACGCCGCGATAACGGCCCTGAGTGGGGAAAAGGGTTTGCATATACCCATGGCCTGATCCCGCAATGCTTGCTACGAGAATACCGAGGAGCGATTGTCCCAGTAATATAAGAATTGGATTAAGAGTTTGTAACAAAAAGAAAGCGGGATAGGCTCCTATAAGAACAACACTTCCAGCAATAATCATCGCTTTATTACCGCCAACCTTATCGAAAAAATATCCTGCGAGAGGAGAGCCAAACATAAAAAAGGAAAGACCTAAAAGATTGTATTTCAAAGCAACAGCTGGATCCAAACCTAAATATTTTGACATATAAACATTTAAAAACCCAAAAAGAGTATAGGACAAAGCTCCGTTAAGGGATCCCACAACAAAAGAAACAAATGAGCTGATAGGAAAGGATGAGTAAAGTTGAATAAGCCCCATATGCTTTTTAACTTTTCCTTCTTTGAGAGCTGAAAACTCAGGTGTTTCTGTCATATAAAAACGGATAAAAAACCCAACAGCACTAATGAAAGCACCAAAAATAAACGGCAACCGCCACATCCAATCCGCTCCATAGTTAGAGATTAAATAACCAGAAAAGGTGGCTGTAAATGCACCGATGACACAAGAGGCAGTGATCACCCCTCCCACAGTTCCCGGTTTCATTTTTCCAACGTGCTCAAGGGCAAAAATAGCGGCTCCATTATATTCTCCTCCTGTACACAGACCTTGTAAGAGGCGGCAAAAAATAAGAATAAGTGGTGCTAAGATGCCTAACTGGTCATATCCAGGCAGAATACCAATTATCAACGTGGGAAGTCCTGTCAGAAGAACGGTTGTGCTTAAAGCAATTTTGCGGCCTAATTTATCTCCGAGATAGCCGAAAACCAAAGCTCCCAAAGGGCGCATAATAAATCCCACGGCAAAAACGCCCCAGCTTGCGATTAAAGAAGCTGTGGGATCTTCAAGGGGAAAGAAAATCTGTCCAATTGTGGCTGCAAAGATCCCATAGATTGTAAAATCAAAAAATTCGAGAGCATTACCCATAACGGTTGCGGGGAGGATTTTAAAATACAACGCATTTTTTTGTGCATTTACTGACGTATTCATAGGTCCTCTCTTTTCTTATTTTTAGAATTTAGATTATTAGTCTCAACTCATATAAACGTACTGACCAATTCAATTATTGCATGCCTAAAATGCAAAAAACAAAAAACATCTGGCATATGATAAGTTTTTCTTGTGCGCTTAAATAACTAGGGAAAATTCCCCCATGCGGCGGATTTTATTAAAATTAGTGGAAACTGCACTATACCAAAATGGTTCTTTATTTTTTAGGCTTAAAAAACCACCTTCCGATTATGGAAGCCAATTATAGGAGAATTATATGACTTTAAAATTTAAATTTTTCATTATTGCGGTTTCAGCTCTTTTTTGTCTCAATACTTCTAATGTTTTGTCAATGGCATGTGATTGTGGAGAACATGAGTGTGACCATGAAAGAAAAACATTTGTCTCAACTTTACCAAGTTCTGGGAAGTGGAAAGATAAGGTTACCCCTAAAAGCCTTTGGAAATGCCAAGATGTAGAAGATCTTGGGAGTGCAAATCTACTTTGTCAAATGTGCGAGAGAGAGCACATACGCTATGCCCATACAATGCAGCACGATAATCACGAGAATTTAACGGTTGGTTGTATTTGCGCTGGGCATATGGAAGGAGATCTTAAGTCTGCTAAGGGGCGTGAATCGTATCTTCATAGTCGTCACCAGCGCAGAGCAAAATGGTTAGGTTCAGAATGGGAAACTTCTAGAAATGGAAATCTATACAAAAAAACACGAAAAAATTCCCATGACGAAGCTTCCCATCACATTGTCATGATAAAGAGTAAATATAATCAACATTCTGCAATTATTGATAGCGTGCGTTTAGAACGTTGGTTTCAAACCATGGCAGAGGCTCAATATGCGTCCTTTGATTACTTGTGGCCAGCCAAAAAAACCTTTTAAAAAAGTTGTTTATTTAAGGGGAAAAGAG
Source organism: Alphaproteobacteria bacterium (assembly GCA_019746105.1). Taxonomy (GTDB): domain Bacteria; phylum Pseudomonadota; class Alphaproteobacteria; order UBA9655; family UBA9655; genus UBA9655. The sequence goes on along the minus strand of JAIESK010000018.1, from coordinate 8,958 downwards.
GTTTTATTTAGATAAAATCATTTTCCCCTTATAAAAAATCAACTATGCTCTCTTTATATAAATCACAGAGAGCTTTGTTTCATGATTGAAGTCCGCCTAAAAGAGTTAAAAATTGACCTTCCTGCTCCAACGCCGCCTGCTGCTAATTATGTCCCTTTTTTAAAAACGGGATCTATCCTTTTAGTTTCTGGCCAACTCCCTCTTTTAAAAGAAGAAGTTCGTTATAAAGGAAAAGTGGGCCAAGAGTTTTCTCTTGAAGAAGGGCAAGAAGCCGCGCGCCTTTGTTGCTTGCAGATTATTGCCCAAGTCAAAGAAGCGTGCGAGGGGGATCTTAATCGGGTTCGTCGGTGTCTTCGCCTCGGAGGTTTTATCAATTCAGCGGAAAATTTTACGGATCATCACAAAGTGATGAATGGGGCCTCCGATTTAATGATTGCCATTTTTGGAGAGAAGGGGCAACACGTCCGCGTGGCTATGGGGGCTGCAGCCCTTCCTTTAAATGCGGCTGTAGAAATTGAAGCTTTGTTTGAAGTGGCTTGAATGATGAAAAAACGTTTTCCAAAGTCTCCTATGGATTCTTCTCGTCTTTGGCTTTGGGGGACTCATGCATGCCTTGCTGCTCTTCAAAATCCAAAACGTCAGTGCTACCGCTTTTTTCTGACGGAAGGTGCTGCCAAAGAGTTTCCTCCTTCGCCTAAGGCTCAAATTATAGATTCTGCTTCCCTCTCGCGAATGCTTCCTGAAGGTGCTGTTGATCAAGGCGTAGCAATGGAAGTAGCGCCTCTTTCAGAGTCGTCTTTTTCAGAGCTAAGAAAAAAAGAAAAGGGTGTTCTTGTTATTTTAGATCAGGTGACTGATCCCCATAATGTAGGGGCAATTATAAGAACAGCACGCGCTTTGGGTGCCTTAGGAATTATCATGACCGATCGCCATGCTCCACCATTGGGAGGGGTTTTAGCTAAGGCAGCCTCCGGCGCTTTAGATCAATTACCTCTATGGAAAGTAACCAATCTTGCGCGTACTTTAGATGAACTGAAAGAGCTTGGATTTTGGACCGTGGGGTTGGATGAGCGGGGGGATCAAATCCTCTCTCAAGCCACCCTCCCTGAACGGGTGGCTTTGATTATGGGAGCAGAAGGGGAGGGGCTTCGGCGCCTTACCCAAGAGAAATGCGATTATCTGGCAAAACTACCTACAGACCCTGCTTTTCCAACCTTAAATGTTTCTGTTGCAACCGCTCTTGCCCTCTATGAATTGACAAGACCGTGTTAATTTTGCCTCACCTATGCCCTTTTTTAATAAGGGGAAAAATTTTTTGTGTTCATCCCTGAATTAAGTGATAAAAATTTCAAAAGATATTATTTTTGATTAATTCAAATTAAATTTTAGGGCTGGGGCTTTCCCAAATTATAGAGTGTCATAGAAAGGGAATTAAGAATGATAAGTCGTCAATTAGCAACGTGTGTTAAGCTAACTTCTGTTATAGCTTTGTTGCTTGTCAGTGGTTGTGCTGAAATAAATAAAAGAATTTTAGATGACACCCTTCCCTCTGGCGTTGAATTTAATGACACCTTAGCCAAAGAGTATGAAGTGCTAGGAGATACAGAACAATCCATCATGTATGATGAAATTTCTGCGAATTATTATTACAAAAAAGCAATCCTTTCCAAGGATGGTAACATTGTTTTACCGACCTGTTTAAACTATTGGGACATTCCAGAAGATAAACTCCCTGAGCTTGAGAAAGCTCGTGCTCGCTTGATGAGAGCTCTTGAATATGGGGCTCGGGTGGAAGCGCCTAAGATGATAGCCTATGCTCAAGCTCACTTTGATTGTTGGGTTGAACAACAGGCTGAAGGCTGGCAAACAGAAGACATCGCTAAATGTCGTAGTGAATTTTACACCTCGATTGCAGAAGTTGAAATGATGCTTATGGGGGGCTATGTTAACGTTGCTCCGACGAACATGATTTTCTTTGATCTAGAAAGTTCAAGAATTAGTCGTGAAGGCAAAAAAACAATTGAAGAAATTGCAAAGCAAGCTTTAGCTGAACAAAATCGGGTTGAACATATCTTGTTAGTTGGCAGGACTGATAAGGTGGGCGATGCGAAGCATAATAAAAAGCTTTCTAGCCAGCGAGCTATGAACGTTAAAAAGGAACTGATTCGCAGAGGCGTGGCTCCACAGCGCATTGCTATAAAAGCTGCGGGCGAAGCCCCAGGACCTAATGTTGATTCCCATAATCGCCGTGTTGACATCATCTTTTTAGAATATAAATAGGCCAGGCTCACTTTCCAGCTGAAAAGCGGGGATGGATAACAAGAGAGGTCATCAAACTAAAGGGCGCTATATCAGCGCCCTTTTTGTTGTCCTTTATGGTTTTACGAAGAAACGACTTTGTGGATACGAGATATGCGTGGATTTTATTTCCATTTAAATATATCCTCTTGTTTGGCAAAAAAGAAAGCTTTATCCTAACCAAATTTAAGCAAAAATAGAAATGACAGAGTCTTATTACATCACACACGCAACACCCGAATACATTTGATCAAACAATGGAGAGTATTTTTTTAACTATAGGAGATAAATGACATGAGAATACAAGCTCCAATTCATTCTGGATTTAATAAGACATCAATAGCCTCACAGGTGATCGCTGGTTTACCTTTGGTTGGTAAAACAGCAATTATCACTGGTGGGTCTTCTGGCCTTGGTCTTGAATCTACAAAAGCATTAGCGGCTGCAAAAGTTAATGTTATTGTAGCTGCTAGAAATGTTGATGCTGCAGAAAAAAACTTAGGCGATATATCGAATGTGAAGGTAATGCCATTAAATTTAGCTGATTTAGAAAGTATTAAACATTTTTCAAATGCCATTGTAGACTCGCACGTTCAGATAGATATGCTTATTTGTAATGCTGGTATTATGGCTTGTTCTGAACAGAGGGTGGGTAAAGATTGGGAGTCACAATTTGCTATAAATCATGTTGGACATTATGTATTGACTAATCAAATTTGGAGCACTCTTAAGGCCGGCGCAAGAGTGGTTTGTGTTTCTTCTGCAGGACACCACAATTCACGCATACGTTGGGACGATATACATTTTAATCATAGCACTTATGATAAGTGGGTAGCCTATGGACAATCCAAAACAGCGAATGCTTTATTTGCATTGCAACTCGATGAGTATGGTAAGGACTTCAATATTCGGGCTTTTTCTCTACATCCTGGAAAAATACGTACTCCTTTGCAAAGATATCTTACAACGAAAGAAATGTGCGATGCTGGTTGGATTGATATGGAAGGCAATGTAATTGATCCAACTTTTAAAACCCCTGAACAGGGGGCCGCAACTCAGCTGTGGGCAGCAACGTCACCAAAGTTAAAGGGTTTAGGTGGTCTCTATTTAGAGGATTGTGAAGTTGCGAACTCAGCAACATCTCAAGGAACATTTGAAGGCGTTTGTGATTTTGCCGCTAACCTTGATGAGGCGCAAAAACTCTGGGACTATACTGCAGAGCTAACGAATATTAATGCTTTCAAGTTGTAGACCCTAAAATTTTGATTTGTGTTTTCTTCATTTCAACCCCTTTTCGAAAGTTGCTTCAATTTTAGTCAACTAACGTGCTAACTATCTTTGTTATATGACTTTTTCGCGACAGTGGATTTTATTCCCCTTGCCACGTTTTCTTTTTTATTATAATAAATAAATCACTCATCGGGGTGCTCTTATTGGAAGGGCTGAGATTATACCCGTGTACCTGATCCAGATTATGCTGGCGGAGGAAATGAGATGAAACGATACTTTATACTATTGCTGCTGTGTTGCAGCACATCTTCAGTCTATGGAAAAAACCTTCTAACGATTCATACCTATACGTCTTTTGTCTCTCCACTTTATGGACCTGGGGCTCAGCTAAAAGAAGTCTTTGAAAAACAAAACCCTGATGTTGAAGTTAGGTATATTGCCAATGATACGCTCCCCATTCTTTTAAACCGTCTGCGCTTGGAGGGAGAAAGAACGAAGGCTGATCTTGTTCTTGGGCTTGAAGATTTGGTCATGGATTCTGCTTTGTTCGAAAAGACGGTACCTTATGCTTCTTGTTGTTTGGCGTTTACGTATGATTCACAAAAGATTCTTCAGCCGCCTCAATCATTGGAAGAGCTGATTCAATCACCCCATAAAATTATCCTTCAGGACCCCCGTACTAGCATTACAGGTTTTGGTTTTCTTGTGTGGATGAAGAAAGCTTACGGAGAAAAGGCCACAGAGAAGTGGAAGACTCTTGTCGCTCATGTTCTGACCTTTACAAAAGGATGGAGTGATTCTGCTCTTCTTTTTAAAAAGGGAGAAGCACCTATTCTTTTGAGCTATACCACAGATGCTCTTTATCATGAACTTACTGAGGGACATCCCCAGTTTAAGGCTATGGTTTTTCCTGAGGGGCACCTTTGTTCTCAGATTTATGCTGCTAAAACCAAGGTGACTAAAAATAATATCCTTGCGGATAAATTCATAGCCTTTCTCTTAACTCCAGAAGCACAAAATCTTATAGTCGTGAAGGGGTGGGGGTATCCCGTCTCAGGGGAAATACCCGACTCTTGGCTCAAGGCTGAAAATTATTTGTCCCCTCCGGGAGCCATTCCTTTTACTTCTGAGGAAGTCTCGACTGAGAGTAAGAAATGGCTTCAGGAATGGATTGACGGACTGATCAAATGAGCTACTCCCTTTATGTTTTTCTCTTTACTTTTAAACAGGCTTTTTTTTCCGTTCTGTTGACAGTTCCTTTGGGGATCCTTATGGCCCGAGCTCTTGTGTGGAATCAGGGATGGAAGCCCACCCAATTTTGCCTCAAGCTTTTAGGGATTCCCTTAATTACTCCCGCACTTGTGAGCATTTTGGGATTTATCACTCTTGCGGGATATTTTTTTAATGTTTACAGTTTTACGGGCATTCTGCTGGCACACCTTGTTTTTTATAGTCCCTTTGTGGCCCTGTTTATGATTAATTCGTGGCACTTTATTCCTGAAGAGCATTATAGGCTTTCAGCTCAGCTTCATTTTTCTCCGTGGCAAATCTTTGCGCTAATGGAAGCTCCTCAGCTGCGTAAGTCCATGATCGAAATCACCTGGATCACCTTTTGTCTTTTTTTAAATAGCTTTACCACCATCATGATTTTAGGAGGTGGACCCCATCATACCACTCTTAGTGTAGCTCTATATCAGTCCTTATTCTTTTTTTACAATCCGACACAAGGATTAAATTTTGCAGGACTTCAAGTGTTTTTAAGTTTTTGTCTTGCCGCGGGGACCACTTTGTTTAAGAGCCTACCTCATGGCTCTTCTTTGAAAATGCCCGCTCTCCCCTCTTTAAAGTCAAATTTCCAAAAACCTCTTGTGATTTTTTCCCTTTTTCTGATTCTTGCGCCTCTTATGGTGGTGGCTAGCTTTTCCTTTTTTTCTCTGTCTAAAACCCTTTCTAATCCTATGCTTTGGCATGCTCTCTCTAGAAGCCTTTTGATAAGCGGTTTCATGGGGCCCCTGTGCCTCCTTTTGACCCTTGCTCTCGTAAAATACGAAACTCTTTTTTCAAAGCCGCTAGCCTCCCTTTATCTTCTGTTGCCACCAGCCTTGTTGGGGGTGTTTTTGTTTTGTATTTCCTTGGAATGGGATTTTCTTCCGCCTGAAATTTTTCTCTTTCTTATGCAACTTTTCATTGTTCTGCCATTTTCTTTTCGCCTTTTAAAAGGGCCTTATCAAATTCTTCAAATGACTTACCATCCCACATCTCATAGCCTTGGATTGTCATCTTTTCAGCGTTTTTTTCTGATCGAATGGCCACTCCTGAAAAAACCGCTCGCAACAGCATTAGGTTTATCGTTGGCTCTTTCTCTAGGAGATTTTCAATCTCTCGCTTTTTTTGCATCCCCAGATATACCCGGACTTTCCAGTCTTCTTTATATGCAAATGGGAAAATACAATTTTGAAGAAAGCATGGGAACAGCTCTCATTCTTCTTCTTTTGTGTTATTTACTCTACCAACTTCCCCATTGGGTTTTGAGGACAAATGTCAGGACTTGAACTTAATAACCTAAACTTTTTACGCGATGACTTTTCACTCAGCCTTTCGACTGTGTTGCCCCAAGGGTCAAAAACTCTTCTTGTGGGGGCGAGTGGAGCAGGGAAAAGTACTCTTCTTTCCCTTATTGCCGGGTTTTTATATCCAAAAGTGGGAAAAATCATGTGGAAGGGAGAAGACATCACTTCTCTTCCTCCGCAAGATCGTCCTGTGACTTTATTGTTTCAAGAGCATAACCTTTTCCCTCACCTGACTTTGGAAAAGAATGTTGCCTTGGGCCTTTAGCCTTCCTTAAAACTTAAGGGAGAGGAAAAGGAAAAACTTCAAGAAATGCTTAAAAAAATGGGGATTTCTCACCTGCAAACAAGATATCCTTTTGAACTTTCTGGCGGTGAAAGGCAAAGAGGAGCCCTTGCGCGAAGCCTTTTACGGCAGAAACCTCTTTTGCTTTTGGACGAACCTTTAGGGCCTTTAGGACCGGGGTTGAGGAAAGAAATGCTAGAGCTTTTAAAGTTTGTTGCTGATGAATTTAAATTGACTCTTTTAATTACAACTCATCAACCGGAAGAAGCCCTCTCTCTCGCTGATCATATGCTTTTTCTTGAAGAGGGGATAATCATAGAATCAGGTTCTCCTAAAACACTCTTAAGCGCGCCAGGCTGTTCAGAGCTAAGAAAATACTTGGGTTGTTAAGGAGGGGTTGCATCTCTAAAAGCTTGTGCTAAGGTTAGGTATTAATCTTAACAGCTATCTCTGAAGCTCGTGAACATGGGGATCTTTCTGAAAATGCGGAATACCATGCAGCAAGAGAACGTCAGGGATTTATCGAAGGGCGCATCAAAGAGTTAGAAGATAAAGTTGCTCGTGCGGAGGTCATTGATATTTCAAAGCTTTCGGGCGAGGATGTTAAATTTGGCGCCACGGTGACGCTTGTTGATGAAGACACTAATGAAAAAATGACCTATCAAATTGTAGGCATTGATGAAGCGGATATTAAAAAAGGGCTTCTTTCTATAGGGTCTCCTCTTGCTCGAGCTCTGATTGGAAAATCCATAGGCGATGTTTGTGATATTTCCACACCTGGTAAGGGGCATAAATCCTATGAAATTATTGAGGTAAGTTATAAATAACTAAGTGTCTCTTTTTTTGTTTGAAAAAATTAAAACTCAAAGCTTCATGCTTCAAGAGACATTCTTCTCCGCTTATCATCAGGGGTGTAATTAGACTATATGTTAAGATAGAAACATTTATCTAGACATTGTCTTTTTAATTGAATATCTCTTGATAAAAGATCAACTGTTACCGGGTAAATACTTTGTTATGTATCTAGATTCTAGACTCGGATTTGATTCCACTTTTCTTCTTGATCTAAAGTTATGCCAAGTTCGTTTGTATCGTAATGCAGCTTTTCCTTGGATTCTTCTCATTCCTCAAAGAGACTTGGTTGTGGAGGTTATTGATTTAACTCCAGCCGATCAACAGACTCTCATGAAAGAAATTTCTCTTTCTAGTCATGTGATGCGTGATCTATTCCGTCCAACAAAACTTAATGTTGCTAATCTTGGAAATATTATCTCTCAACTCCATATTCATATTGTAGCTCGATACGATAAGGACAAAGCCTGGCCGGGACCTATATGGAACTGTGGTGTTGAAGAGAATTATGATGATGCTAAACAAGCAGAAAGAGTAGCAGCCCTTATAGATACTTTTTATTCATATATGAAGGAGTTCAACTGATGACACAATACTGGCTTCTTTTAGACTTTGATAATTGCCAAATGGCAACGGAACATTTGGCCGTTCCCTCTCTCATTAAGCGTTTTAACGAATTGTATGCAGAAAAAATTGGCCGTGATCTTACACATGAAGAATTTAAACAACATTTCCATGGCCAAGCACGTGAGATCTTATGTGCTAATTTGTCTGAGTATTTCGGCATTTTAGTCGAGTATCCGATCCTCTATAAAGATAGAGAGTGGCGTGTTTTGCAAATGCTTAAAGAAACAAAAGTTGAAATGGCTCCTCATCTTGTGGAAAGCTTAGAAACCCTCAAAAGGGAAGGATATAAATTTGCCTATGTTTCGAATAATCCTATTCAACGGGGCTTAACAGCTATGCGAAATGCAACGAATGGGAAAGGAGAGCAATTGGCACGTTTTTTTGGTACTGCCTTTTTTGAAGCAGGAGATGTGCAAAAACCAAAACCTGACGTTTACAAGCGAGTGATGGAACAATTAGACATTACACCTAACTGTTGTTATGCAGTAGAAGATAGTGTCTCAGGTGTGAGTTCAGCTGTAGGGGCTGGCATTATGACCTTTGGATACTTAGCTTTTGCAGATTATCCAGGAGAAATGGCCAAAAATTTGGAAGAGAAGGGAGCTGTTGCGTGTTTTGAGAATTGGCGAGATTTTCCGCAATTACTTAAACAGCATTCTCATCATAAGAAAGCCGGTTAATGGTGTGATAGGATAAAGCAAAAGGTTTTATGAAAAAACCCGCCCTTCTTTTATCCGCAATCCGTTTTTAACAATTGTTAAAGAGGATTTTTAAAAGGATTTAAAAGCTAACCTAATTAGATAGTTAGCTAATCTTTTCCTCCTTTTTGTAACATTTCAAGCACTTGGTCTATTGTAAAGCTTGCGGATTTTTGCCTAGGTGGGTACTTTTTAAAAGTCAAAATAAATTTTTTCACATAATCTTGTACAGGCAGCATTAGAAACGCATGGCTGAGTAACCAATCATAGTATGTATTTGAGGTGATATCCGCGCGCTCAAAAGGGTCTATTCGTAGATTAAACAGCTTGGGGGCCCTTAATTTTATAAAGGGTTCAAGCCAAATCCTTAAAGTTCCTTGTGCCCGTTGTTCAGCAAAAA